>NZ_JBGQRB010000053.1:0-12592 GCF_045528645.1 Ruoffia sp. FAM 20857 | reverse complement strand
TAACCCGAAGCCACCGCGGTTTCCAGCAAGCTGAAGCAGAGCTATGGGAAATGTTTGGAACACTAGCAGAGAGCTGATTTTTTTACAGAAGGAATTCTTTATTTACACAAACTTCTTGACGCTCCCCAGCAAGAAATAATATAGCATGAAATTCAGCTAACCGTCAACCTTTTTTGTCTTTTATATATTATTTTTGATTTTATGTAAATTTAATAATGGAATTGACCTTTTTTCTTGTATATATCATTAGGAGGTTTTTATATGATATATATTTTTCAGTTTATTATCGGTAGTTGTCTTGGCTCCTTTACTTATTGTTTTGCCTTTGATTGGGTACACCAGCAAATTCGTTTTACTCGTCGTTCTACGTGCGATCATTGCTCTACTACACTCAAAGCTTTTGATTTAGTTCCAATTGTTTCTCAAGTTTTAAGTCGATTTAAGTGTCGTTATTGTCAGAAGCCAACGACTTTCTACTATATAATAGTTGAAATCATGAGTGGTCTTCTGTTCGTATGGTCTAGCTTTGTGTTTAATGAGTATCACTTCTACTTTATCTTGGTCTTTACCTTAGTAAGCTTGTTAATGATCTACTGTGATATACACGCTATGATGGTACCTGATTTGCTTCAGTTCATTCTTTTATGTCTTGTTTTGTATATTGTTTACGTCAGCGATCTTGAATTTGATATGCAATTATTGCTTTCATCGGTAACCTTTGTTTCTTTCTTAATTTTTAACACGCTAAGGCCTGCCTCTATTGGAGGAGCTGATATTAAAGTCTTTACTATCCTTTCATTATGTATACCTGTATCTCTATTCCCTATGTTTTTATTTATTACATCGACTACAGCACTATGTTATTTCTTATTGAGATACTTATTCAGTTTTAAGTTCACTGGCGCTTTACCTTTTTTCCCATTTATATTTTTCGGTTTGTATTGTATCCTCTCCATATAGAATATAAATACAAACACCCGCTCACTAATTTAACTCAGTGAGCAGGCGTTTGTATTTGAAAATATTTAATTATTTAAATGAAGACTTAGCGTCTTTCTCTTCTTGTTCGGCTTCAGCTTTTTCAGCTTCGGCTTTTTCTTTTGCAATTCTTTCTTCTTCTAAAATTCGTTCGATATCTTCAGAAGTTGACGTTTCAAGTGAACGGTAACGGTTCATACCAGTTCCGGCAGGAATTAGTTTACCGATAATAACGTTCTCTTTCAATCCGATCAATTCGTCACGATCTCCACGAATAGCAGCGTCAGTTAAGACACGTGTCGTTTCTTGGAATGATGCAGCAGAGATAAATGAATTTGTCTCTAGAGCTGCTTTTGTAATTCCTAGTAAAACTGGACGTGCAGTTGCAGGAACTTCTCCTGATTTGATTGCTGCTTCGTTGGCTTTAGTGAAGTCAGCAATATCTAATAATGCTCCTGGCAAGATATCTGTAGAAGCTGGGTCCATAACACGTACTTTACGAAGCATTTGACGAACCATTACTTCCACGTGTTTATCTCCGATTTCTACCCCTTGTCCACGGTAAACATTTTGTACTTCATGTAATAGATAGTTTTCAACAGTGATAACATCAGTTACTCGTAGTAATTCTTTCGGATCAATTGAACCTTCTGTTAAGGCTTGACCACGTTCTACAGTTTCTCCAACAGTAACTTTAAGTCTTGATTGGAATGGCACGTTATATGTACGTGTATCTGTAATACCACGAACAGTAATATCTTTAGTACGGTCTGAAGCTTTCTCTTCGATCGCTTCAATCTCACCATCCACTTCCGTGATTTGAGCTAACCCTTTAGGGTTACGTGCTTCAAAGATCTCTTGGATACGAGGAAGACCTTGAGTGATATCTCCACCACCGGCAACCCCACCCGTATGGAATGTACGCATTGTTAATTGTGTACCAGGCTCACCGATTGATTGGGCAGCGATTGTACCAACTGCTTCACCAACTTCAACTTCGTCTCCAGTCGCTAAGTTACGTCCATAACAGTGTTTACATACACCATGAATCGTATCACAAGTGAATACTGAGCGAATCGTTACTTCTTCGATACCAGCAGCAATAATTTGTTGCGCGATATCTTCTGTAATTAATTCGTTATTAGAGATAATAACTTCGTTCGTTTTTGGGTGACGAATCGTTTTTTGTAAGTAACGACCGATGAGACGTTCTTCTAGTGATTCAATGACACTATTTCCATCTTTAATCGCTCTAATTACTAGACCTTTGTCTGTTCCACAGTCATCTTCACGAACAATAACATCTTGTGCCACATCAACTAAACGACGTGTTAAGTATCCTGAATCGGCTGTCTTCAAGGCAGTATCGGTCATACCTTTACGAGCACCATGGGTAGAGATAAACATTTCTTGTACGTTTAATCCCTCACGGAAGTTCGAAGTAATCGGTAATTCGATAATCTTACCACTTGGAGCCGCCATGTTACCACGCATACCAGCTAACTGAGTGAAGTTAGAGATATTACCACGGGCACCAGAATCAGACATCATGTTAATTGGGTTAAGACGTGGTAGTTTTTCAACCAATTCGTTTTGAATTTGGTCTTTCGCACGTTCCCAAGTACGGATAACATTGTTATAACGCTCATCTTCAGTAATTAAACCACGGCGATATTGCTTAGTGATTTTCTCAACGCGGTCATGAGCATCTGTAATGATTCCTTCTTTAGTATCTAAGTTAATAACGTCCGCAACCCCAACAGTCATACCTGAACGAGTTGAGTATTTATAACCTAAATCTTTCATCTTATCAAGCATGATAGATGTTTCAGTTACTTGATAACGTTTGAACACTTCTGCGATGACGTTACCTAAATGTTTTTTCTTGAAAGGAGGTACTAAGTCCATTTCTTTAATCGCTTCTTTGACATCTACTCCATGTTCAAGGAAGTATTTATCAGGTGTGCGTTCAATTAAGTTTTCAGTTGTTGGCTCGTTTAAGTAAGGGAACTCTTCTGGCATGATTTGGTTAATAATCACTTTACCAACAGTCGTTACCATTAAACGTTCTTTTTGCCAATCTGTAAATGGTTTTCCTTCTAATGAAGCCGCTGGGATAGCAATACGTGAATGTAAGTGTACATATCCATTTTGGTAAGCTAATTCAACTTCACTTACAGAAGAAAACACCATACCTTCTCCGATACGTCCTTCTTCTTCTAATGTTAAGTAGTAGTTACCTAAAACCATATCTTGTGATGGTGTTACAACTGGTTTACCATCTTTAGGGTTCAGGATATGTTGTGCTGCTAACATTAATAGTCTCGCTTCTGCTTGTGCTTCTTCAGATAACGGAACGTGAACAGCCATTTGGTCACCATCAAAGTCGGCGTTATAGGCTTCACATACTAATGGGTGAAGACGAATCGCTTTACCTTCAACGATCACTGGTTCGAAAGCTTGAATACCTAAACGGTGAAGCGTAGGTGCTCTGTTTAATAGAACCGGATGTTCTTTAATCACGTCTTCAATAACTGGCCAAATAGCGTCATCTTGAGTTTCAATCATTTTTTTCGCATTTTTAATATTTCCTGCGATATCCCGTTCAACTAATTCTTTCATTACAAACGGTTTGAATAATTCAATAGCCATTTCTTTAGGTAATCCACATTGGTACATTTTTAATGATGGTCCAACGACGATTACTGAACGTCCTGAATAGTCAACACGTTTACCAAGTAAGTTTTGACGGAAACGTCCTTGCTTACCTTTTAACATGTGTGATAATGATTTCAATGGACGGTTACCCGGTCCAGTTACAGCACGACCACGACGACCGTTATCAACTAATGAGTCAACTGCTTCTTGTAGCATACGTTTCTCGTTTTGAACGATGATGTTTGGTGCTCCAAGATCTAATAAACGTTTTAGACGGTTGTTACGGTTAATAACACGACGGTATAAATCGTTCAAGTCACTTGTTGCAAAACGTCCACCTTCAAGTTGTACCATTGGCCGTAACTCTGGCGGAATAACTGGTAGTGCATCCATAATCATCCAAGTTGGATCATTACCTGATTCTAAGAATGAGTCTAGAATATCAAGACGACGAATGGCACGCGTACGTTTTTGTCCTGTCGCTGTCTTCAATGCCTCTTTTAATTCTGCTGCTTCTGCTTCAATGTCTACTGCTTCTAGTAAGTCACGAATTGCTTCGGCACCCATCTTAGCTTTAAATCGATTACCAAATTCACGACGTTTTT
Organism: Ruoffia sp. FAM 20857; assembly: GCF_045528645.1. NCBI lineage: Bacteria > Bacillati > Bacillota > Bacilli > Lactobacillales > Aerococcaceae > Ruoffia > Ruoffia sp. FAM 20857. The sequence goes on along the minus strand of NZ_JBGQRB010000053.1, from coordinate 8,351 downwards.
CACGGTATTCTGTCTCAGTTAATAATGATTTAACTTCTAAAGGTGTATCACCTGATTCAATCACGATATAAGAAGCAAAGTAAATAACTTCTTCTAATAAACGTGGGCTTAAATCAAGAATAAGACCCATACGACTTGGAATTCCTTTGAAATACCAAACGTGAGTTACTGGAGCTGCTAATTCAATATGCCCCATGCGTTCACGACGTACTTTAGAACGCGTTACTTCTACACCACAACGTTCACAAACACGACCTTTATAGCGAATACGTTTGTACTTACCACACGCGCATTCCCAGTCTTTTGACGGACCAAAAATACGCTCGCAGAATAAGCCATCTTTTTCTGGTTTTAGTGTGCGGTAATTAATTGTTTCTGGCTTTTTAACTTCACCGTATGACCAACTACGGATTTTCTCTGGGGATGCTAAACCAATTTGCATTGATTCAAAAGTATTAACATCTATCAAAGGGCCAACCTCCTTATAAAATTGCCGATAGTCGACGGAGCCACTCGTTTAAAGAGTGGGTCTCCCATCATTCTATCCCGTTATACTAACTTAAATTTATTTATCAGTGTTTTTCTCTACAGCTTCACTTGCAGCAACTGGTTTATTGCCTGCTTGCTTTTGATCTTCTTTGTATTTTTCTAAGGCATTAAAGTTGATGATATCGTCATCTTCTTCATCATCTTGTAAGTCGATTTCTTTGTGATCTGCATCAAGTACTTGTAAGTCTAATCCTAGAGATTGTAATTCTTTTACTAATACTCGGAATGACTCAGGTACACCTGGTTTTGGAATTGGCTCACCTTTTACAATGGCTTCATAAGTTTTCACACGTCCTACAACGTCATCTGACTTGTAAGTTAGAATCTCTTGTAATGTGTAAGCTGCACCATAAGCTTCAAGGGCCCAAACCTCCATCTCACCAAAACGTTGTCCACCAAATTGTGCTTTACCACCTAATGGTTGTTGCGTTACTAATGAGTAAGGTCCAGTTGAACGAGCATGGATTTTGTCGTCAACCATGTGTCCTAATTTAAGCATGTACATAACACCAACTGATACTTTACGATCAAACGGCTCCCCTGTTCGACCATCATATAAAGTAGTTTTAGCATCCTCTGCTAACCCAGCCTCTTTGATTGTCTCCCAAACGTCTTCTTCACTTGCACCATCGAATACAGGTGTAGAGATATTAATACCCATCTCACGCGCTGCCATTCCAAGGTGAAGTTCGAATACTTGTCCGATGTTCATACGTGAAGGTACCCCTAATGGGTTCAGCATAATGTCCACTGGTGTTCCATCAGGTAAGAATGGCATATCTTCTTTAGGCACGATTAAAGAGACAACCCCTTTATTACCGTGACGTCCGGCCATTTTATCCCCTTCACTAATTTTACGTTTTTGTACAATGTAAACACGTACTAACATGTTTACTCCTGGTGATAATTCGTCTCCGTTTTCACGCGTAAAGATTTTCACGTCATGAACGATTCCGCCTCCACCATGTGGTACACGTAGTGATGTATCGCGGACTTCACGTGCTTTCTCACCGAAGATTGCATGTAATAGGCGTTCTTCTGCAGATAATTCTGTTACACCTTTAGGTGTTACTTTACCTACTAAAATGTCCCCATCACGAACTTCAGCACCGATAGCAATGATTCCGTCTTTGTCTAGATATTTAAGTGCGTCTTCCCCTACGTTCGGGATTTCGCGTGTAATTTCTTCAGGTCCTAACTTAGTATCACGAGCTTCTGATTCATATTCTTCAATATGAATTGAAGTATATACGTCATCTTTAACAAGTCGTTCTGACATGATGATCGCGTCCTCGTAGTTATATCCATCCCAAGTCATGAAGGCTACTAATGGGTTTTGACCTAAGGCCATTTCTCCATTTTCCATTGAAGGTCCATCCGCTAAGATATCTCCTTTAGCAACAGTTTCACCTGATTCAATAATTGGTCGTTGGTTATAACATGTACCAGCATTCGAACGAGCAAATTTAGTTAAACGGTAATCATCGAATGATCCGTCTTCTAATTTAACACGAATACGGTCTGCATCTACATAAGTGACTGTACCAGGTCGTTTACATAATAACGCTGCTCCCGAGTCATGTGCTGCTTGATATTCCATACCAGTACCGATATATGGTGCTTTAGGATTAATCAATGGAACAGCTTGACGTTGCATGTTCGCTCCCATTAGGGCACGGTTCGAGTCATCATTTTCCAAGAAAGGAATTGATGCCGTCGCAACTGAAACAACCTGTTTAGGTGATACATCCATGAAATCGACTTGTTCTCTTGGAACTTCGATATTCTCAGACTTGTAACGAGCCATAACAGTTTCGTTTGTAAATGTTCCATCTTCATTCAGTAATGAGTTTGCTTGCGCAACGATATATAAATCTTCCTCATCTGCTGATAAATAATGAATCTCTTCTGTTGCACGGTTTGTTTCACGATCAACTTTACGGAATGGTGTTTCTATGAAACCAAACTCGTTGATTTTCGCATAAGTTGCGAGTGAGTTAATTAGCCCAATGTTTGGTCCCTCTGGTGTCTCAATCGGACACATACGCCCGTAATGAGAGTAATGCACGTCACGTACCTCGTATCCAGCACGGTCACGGGTTAATCCCCCAGGTCCTAAGGCTGATAGACGTCGTTTATGTGTTAACTCACCCAGTGGGTTTGATTGGTCCATGAATTGAGATAGCTGAGATGAACCAAAGAATTCTTTGATTGCAGCAACTACAGGACGAATATTAATTAATTGTTGGGGTGTCATTGAAGATGTATCTTGCAGTGACATACGCTCACGAACAACACGTTCCATACGAGATAATCCGATACGGAATTGGTTCTGTAGTAATTCACCTACTGAACGAATACGACGGTTACCTAAGTGGTCAATGTCGTCTGTCTCACCAATACCATGGTCTAGGAATAAATAATAGTTAATTGAAGCAATGATATCTGCTGGAGTTAAGCTCTTAACTTCTTCAGTCAAATGACCATTACCAATAATATTAATAATTTGCTCTGGATCTTCTGGTGAATAAACACGAACAACTTGTACATCGATTGGTTCTGCAACAACTGCTTCCGGAGCAGGGTGTAACGTCACCATGTTTAAGCCTTTATCTAAATAAGGAACTAATTTTTCAATGTCATCTTGCTCTAGTTTAGTTCCTTCAGTGAACAATACTTCTCCAGTTTCAGGATCCGCTAAAGTCTCAGCTAATGTTAAGCCTAATAAACGGTATCTTAAGTGAAGTTTTTTGTTGATCTTGTAACGTCCAACAGGCGCTAAGTCATAACGACGTGGATCGAAGAAACGAGCTGTTAATAAGTTTCTCGCACTTTCTGCCGTTTTCGGCTCACCTGGACGCAGACGTTCATAAACATCTTTCAATGCTTCTTCTACACGAGAGTCTGCAACGTTTTTATGTACGTCTTTATCAATAGTCGTGTTTAATAATTCTGATTCAGTTAAGATATCATAGATTTCTTCATCTGATCCGAATCCTAAAGCACGAACTAATTCTGTTAGTGGTAATTTACGTGTACGGTCAATACGTACATACGCAACACCTTTAGCATCCGTTTCAAATTCTAACCATGCACCACGGTTTGGAATGACTGTTGATGTAAATGTGTGACGGTTTTTCTTATCTAGGCGATCATGGAAATATACACTCGGCGAACGTACTAATTGAGAAACGATAACACGTTCTGCTCCATTAATAATGAATGTTCCCATTTCTGTCATCATCGGGAAATCCCCAAAGAAAACAACTTGTTCTTTTACTTCATTTGTCTCACGATTCACTAAACGTAATTTTACGTAAATTGGCTGAGAAAAGTTTGCATCATGACTTCTTGCTTCGTCGACGTTATATTTCGCTTCTCTAAATTCATAGTCTACAAAATGTAACTCTAAGTTTTCTGTGTGGTCAACGATTGGTGAGATATCCTCAAACATAATTTTTAACCCATCCTCAAGGAACCACTGATATGAATCAGTTTGGATTTCGATTAAGTTTGGTGATTCTAGTACTTCGTTAATACGTGAATAACTACGACGCTCTGCTTTTTTACCATATTTCACAATATGATGATTACTCAAGCTCTTCACCCCTTATAAATTTTAGAACTAAGTTAGATATTACAGAATTGTTACAAATATTAACATTGCGTTACACTTGCTTTTTTTACTCAATTTTGGGCAAAAAAATAACAAAGGATTGTGAACTTTAGGTTAAAAGCGCCTCAATCTTTTGTTTTATTCTGGCGAAAACACCGACTGGACAATATTTCAGCGGTGATCTCTTCATCTATACCTATTCTTTGCGTTTATCTATATTACTAGAATTTTATTCCTATGTCAATACTTTTTTCTTATTTATCATTAACACGCTTACTTACAAATCGTTTCGAATTTTTTGGTTGAAACAATACAAAGAAGAGTAAGTTAAACTCACTCTTCTTAGCTTATTTGATGTTCGCATGTCTACTATTTTTTAGGTAGCTTTGTTTTAACCGCTCCACCCATGTATCTGCCTTCACTACTCGTGTAGTATCATCTACGTTAAAATGTTTCTTGTTGTCTTTCTTATTGTTATCTCGACTTTCTTTCGCTATTGCCTGTTGCGTTTGTATAGCCGCTCGTCGATGTGCATCATGGACACTATTAAAACTCATAACAGCAAACCTCCTATTATGTTGTCTTTGCATCTTTGACAGGTTGATTGGCACTGTAACGGAACTACTACCTTACCCTTAATATAATTATATCATGATTAAAATGACAGTCCAATATTAGGTTGTATCGTCATATTTTATATTTTTTACACGATTTTCTCACTCGTTAATATCCAGTAACCTTTATCTTGCTTTACTTTCTCAGCATTACCAAAAATATCTTCCATATGTTTATATAAAGATGGTGCTCCTTGTTTCTTCTGGATGACGACCCATAAGGAGCCTCCTGGTTTCAATTGCTTGTAGCTATGGGTAATAAACTGATGAACCGTCTGTTTTCCTGCTCTAATCGGTGGGTTAGTTAGGACATAATCGAAAACCTCTCCGTTCAGATCGACTGATGTCGCATCATCTAGTAACCATTGAATCGTCCCAACTTGATTCAATGAGCTATTTCTCTGGGCAAGGTGATAGGCTCGCTCGTTTAATTCCACAGCGGTAATCGAGGCTTGAGGAAATGCTTTAGCTAAGGTTATAACGATTGGTCCATAACCACTACCTAATTCTAAAATTTTTTGACCTTCAAGGACTTGTTTCTCTTCCATAAACGTCTCTACTAAACGCTGTGATCCATAGTCTACGCGGTCTTTTGAGAACACACCGCTATCGGTAATCAATTTAAGATTGAACCCATTTACTACAGTATCTATTTGCTTTTCTTGATGTTGACTTTGGGGATTATTAGAAAAATATTGTTCATTCATATGCTTCACCTCTTTATATACTTAGCAATATCATATCACTTTATTTTGATTCATGTTAAACTATAGCTAGAAAATAATCTAAAAATTATTGGAGGATATTAAATGGTTAAGTTATTTGTCTCGGATATGGATGGGACGCTACTCAATGAAGAACACGTGGTTTCTGAAAGAAATGCGAAAGCAATTAAGGCACTACAACAAGCAGGCATCGAATTTGTGATCGCTACTGGGCGTGCCTACAATTCTGCAAGACCAATGTTAGATGCTCATAAAATCAACTGTAAAATGATTAACTTAAATGGGGCCGCCGTCTACAACTTAGATGGTGACATCGAAACAAAAATCCCGTTAGAAATTGATACTGTTAAAGAAATGCTGAACTACCTAGAAGAAACTAAAACGGCTTATTCAGTCATGACGGATAAATACTTCTATGTAGGAGATAAAGAAGCTTTCGTTAATCGTGTGAAGGGAATGCTTCGCAAATTAGAAATCGAGAAATATACCAATATCGAAACAGACGATGCTTATTCCAGTGATGCACAGTTCATTCATGAGCTTGCTTACATTAAAGATATGAGTGAGTTTAGTTATACAGATGATACCACTGCTCTAAAATTTATGATTTTCGGTGAACCCTCTGATAGCAATTTGCCTAACTTCCTTAAAACTTTTGAAGGCTATGAAGATTTAGACATTACGTCTTCGGGACCAGATAACTTAGAAGTGACACATTCAAAAGCGCAAAAAGGGTTTGCAGTTGCTGAGTATGCAGCTTCTCGCGGTATTGCTATGGAAGACGTTGCTACCATCGGGGACTCTTTAAACGATCGCTCAATGTTACAAATGGCAGGTCATAGTTACGCCATGGAAAATGCATCACCAGAAGTGAAAGCAATGGCTAAGTTTATTGCTCCTTCACACCGTAAAGACGGTGTTGCTGTTGTCATCGAAGAAATATTAAACCAATTATAAAACTTTGACAAGCAGTATAACACTCGTTATATTGCTTGTTTTTTATTAAAGGAGAGGATTATCGTGCCCGACTCAAAAGACACGATCTATTATCAAAAAGGTCCCCGCTGTGTTTTATTATTACACGGCTTTGTTGGAAGTATTCAAGAAATTGGACGAACGGCTAGAGCGCTTCGCAAGGCAGGCTACAGTGTCTATGCTTTTAACCTAGCGGGACATGGGACAAAATCTGTGGGCGATTTATTCCAGATCCATCCCAATGAATGGACTCACCAAGTTGATGAAGCAATTCAATTCTTGGAAGATGAGCGTTATAAACAAATTGCAATTATGGGACTTTCTCTAGGGGGAATATTGGCTTTGAATGCTGCTCAAAAATACCCAAATCAATTCACCGCAATTGGCGCCTTCAATAGTCCATGTATTAATGGCCTAGACCCAACACCTATTCGAAAATACATCACAAGCTCCATTCGACGCATTCTTTCACATAGAAAATGGTCAGATGAAGATATCCAACAGGAAATTGAAACCTTGACCCCTTTAATGAATCGACAAATCGAGCAAATTGATGAGTTAATTATAGGCGTTCGTGATAACTTACAAAAGATAACGACCCCTACTTATATTGCTAAATCCATTCAAGATGAGCTGATTGATCCTAAGACGCAAGATGATATTGCAAGTAAATTAACTCACGCAACGGTTCACCTTGATAGTTTCCAAGATGGACGCCATGTCATAACAACCAGCCCTGCTTTTCGTGACTTTCAAGAAGCCTTAATTGACTACCTTGATCAACTTGCTTGGGCATAAAAAAACCGGAACAACTTTATCTTCACGCCCATGAACTAATAAAGTTTTATGTTTGATTTTCTTAAATTTTCCGTTTGGGAATGACAAGTTATCCGTAGAACTTTGGCGTGAATGTGGGAACATTGAACTGAATGCTTCATGGAAGCCAGGCTCTTGACTTGCAACATGACGAACAGTAATTAATTCTTCAGTCGCGAACTTTTTGTCATAGGCAATAAATCAATTAACTCAGCCATATGTTCTCTTGTTCCTTTATAACCCCAAATTTCATTCAGTCCGTAAGGCATATCCATTTCAACACCCATGCCACCCATTAGAAAAAGAAAACCTTCTAGCCCGTGATTTCCAAAATCATGGTTACATGTTGGGTAATAAGTTACTAACGCAGGTATATTTGCAAACACAAATGAAATTTACCGCGAAGCTGGTCTAGTACTTAGCAATATTATTCAAAGAACAAATGAAAGTGCACAAATCACTGCGTTCAAGGGAACAGATGTCCTCTACGTCCATAAGATGAACGGTCCATATTACTCAGATATCAATACACAAATTGGAATGAAAAATCCGGTACATGCAACCAGTACTGGTAAAGTGCTTCTCGTTTATTCAGATGAAGAAACAATTGAGAGAGCGATTAACCTTCCACACTCTGCTTTCACAGAGCATACAATTACAAATCCGATTCAATTGAAGAAAGAATTATCAAAAGTTCGTAGCCAAGGGTATAGTTTTAGTGTGGCTGAATTAACTGAAAGTAATTATCCACTGACTCTCCCAGTTTGGAATTATGAGAATGAAGTTGTCTGCGCCCTTTCTATTGTTGATCCTCTAACTCGTATGAATAAAGATAAATTAAAAGACTATATGCGGATCTTACGTCACGGTGCCCAAGAAGCTTCAGAAAGATTAGGCTATGATGGTTAAATAATAAAAAGCGACACAGTAAGGTTCTACAATAAATAGGGTTGATGACAAAAATTAAAATGTCATCAACCCTATCTTTGTGTCTTCTAAAAGACGCAGATATTCGTTATATTAAAAGTACCACCAAATAACATAAGGAGAATATCT
>NZ_JBGQRB010000052.1:0-13055 GCF_045528645.1 Ruoffia sp. FAM 20857 | reverse complement strand
GTAGGCATGCACATTAATTATACAGAAGTTAATAAGTGGTAAACAGGTTGGCAATGACTGGTACATTTCATGGCAAAGGGTGGTACAAAACTTGGCAACGCTGGTACATTTCGCTGGCGGTAGTCAATCATTTAATAAAGATAATAAAAGAAGCCAGTACTGATGTGAACATAATCAGTACTGGCTTCTTATTAATACGCTTGATATTTAACAATTTCATCAAATAAGGGAATTAAATACTGCTCTCGAATACGATAATCAGGTAATATTCCTGGAGAGGCTATGACGTTATAATTTTTAGAAGTATCAATGATACCTTCTAAATCCAAGTGATCCGCTAATTCTTCTCCTGATAAATAATAACGACTTAATGGGAAAGGACCTTGAGTATCAGCGATTAAATCATCTAAGGTTTGAGCTGTATAATTTAAAAAATGAAAGTCAGCTGGAAAATTTTCCGTAATATATTCAGCCACTTTTGCTAAATCCACTGGTGTCTCTATCCAATCTTCATAATCAGAGCGGGTATCAAAAGACATCTCCTGAGTATTCAGTTGAATGATTTTATTATCTACAATTGTCACTGAGTTTTCATCAGCAAAGCTAAATACTTGATAGCCAGCCACTTTTCCTTGTGTACCAGGTTGAATCAATGCAATATTACTTGGGTGGATACCAACATTTATAAAATGTTGATGGCCACAAATCAAACTATTGATATCTGGAAATTGTTCCATAAGCTGATACGCTTCATCTTCTCGAGAAGGATAAGTCCAAAGGTCTCCGGTCGACGGATGATTCGTTAATCCGCCATGATAAGCAACAATAATAAGATCAGACTCTTGTTTAACTTGGGTGATTAAACTATTCAATTTGTTGATCGGTGGTTTAACCACCACATCTAATACTGACGAGTTTGTAGCTAATTGACTGCATGCACCAGTAAGAAGTCCTATGACAGCAATCTTTACACCGTTAATCGTCTTGGTTGTATAGGGTTTAAATATTAACTGACCTTGATTATCATATAAATTAGCGCATACATATTCAGCATCAAGTTTACTCACTTGCTTAAGCAGCCATTCTAAACCAAAATCTAAATCATGATTACCTGGAATCATAATATCATAACCTATCTCATTAGCTAATTCTACTAAAGGAGTATATTGACTTTGGCTGTAGCCATAAGTAGCTAAAGGACTACCAATAAGAAAGTCTCCATTATCGATGAGTAAGTTTGCTTTTAAATCTTCCCTAACTTGTTTAAGATTTGCTAAGCCTTCATCAACATATCCATGTACATCCGTTGTTGCGAGTATTGATACATTCTTCATTACTCCACCACTTTCTAACGTAATTTCTTTCGAATAGCTGTACTGAATAAGTCAATCAATACGACAACCATTATAATTCCAATTAATATAATACTAACACGTGCCCAATTACGTTGTTGTAGGGCGAATATAATTGGGGCTCCGATACCTCCGGCACCAACTAATCCAAGTGTCGTAGCACTCCGAACATTGATTTCAAAGTGGTTGAGAATATGAGAAGCTGCGATTGGTACGACTTGTGGCAGTCTTGCATATTGAAAGGACTGCATATTCGTCGAACCAGCAGCTACAACCGCTTCAACAGGAGTTTCGTCTACTCGGTCTAATTCTTCACTCACTAATTTACCAAGCATACCAATTAATTGAACACCTAAAGCCAACGCTCCAGCAAATGGACCTGGTCCAACTACTCTTACGAATAGGATAGCATAGATTAAAGCTGGAATTGAGCGGAGTAAATTCAATAATCCTCGACTCAACGTTGGAATTATTTGGAATCGCCCCCAAATAGACTTGGCACTCAGTAAGATAAATGGTAGAGATAGAACCGATCCTAAAATGGTTCCATAAAAAGCAATCACAACGGTTTCAAACATTAGATGGATTAAATCTTCGCTTGAGCCATCATATACATAGCTTATATCTGGTTGCAGTAAACTAATAAAGATATTCCAAACATGATTAAACTGTAAGTTAACAATATTTGAGTAGTCTAAACGTATGAATGAGTAAACGACCAGGAGAACAAGGATAATCAGTAGACTATAATTAATCAGTTTCTTTTTAGTCATTAGATAACCTCCCGTCGAATATATTCACTAATCCAATTTGTTGCTGACACTAAAACTAGAATAATAATGATGATTAAACTCACTCGACCAAACTGCATAAAGCTTAACGCAGTATTTAACATCACACCAATACCTCCAGCACCAACGTAACCCAAGACAACAGAAGCGCGTATATTCACTTCAAAGGCATACAAGGCGTATGCATAGACACTTTGTGATACTTGGGGCCAAATAGAGTTCACGGCGATTTGGAAACGCGTTGCACCAATAGATTCATCTGCTTCAATCGGTCCATCATCAATGGTTTCAATATTTGCAAAAATCAATTGTGACACCATCCCAAATGTAAACACCGCAATCGTTAAGACCCCAGTTAATTCACCTATACCAATAATCGCAACAAATAAAGCGGCTAAAAGTAAGTTGGGTACCGTCCGGATGAGACTAAAGAATGAACGGAAGATATAAGTAATAATATAGTTTCGTGTGACAATATAAGTGCCTAAAAAGGCTGCAGGAATAGCAAAGACAACGCCTAAGAATGTCCCTGAAACTGACATTAATATAGTCTCAATCATCGGTTCAACCAACTGATTAATGTAACTCCACTCAGGTTGTAAGAACCCCTGAAGAAAAATCGTTGCTTGTCGGTGATTCTCCATCACTTCAGTCCAATCAGCATCAATGACTGTTCCAGCACCTAAAAAGAGAATAATAATCAAGAATGTTAAGCCCATGTGTTTGAACAAATTATCATGAATGGTTTGTTTTAATTTCATGTTCGACCTCCATTCTATATGTTTGTTTCTTCTTGAATTTCTTGTTGAACGTCGCTTTCAATACGTGCCTCTATTGCTTCTTGACGAGCTTCTTTTTCAGTTTCAAAGATAGCTTTACCATAGATTTCACTAAGTTTAGCATCGGTAGCTTCTGAAGCAGGTCCATCAAAGACAATCTCGCCGTCTCGCATCCCAATAATACGTGAAGCATATTTACGAGCTAAGGGCACTGAGTGGATATTAATAATGATTGTGCGATTTGCTTCTTCGTTTAAGCGCTTGAAGTCATTCATGACTGTTTCAGACGTAACAGGATCTAAGGCAGATACAGGTTCATCTGCTAGAATTAGTTCAGCTTCTTGGACAATTGTTCTAGCGATGGATACACGTTGTTGTTGCCCTCCACTTAAGGAATCGCTACGAACTTTTAGTTTATCAGCTAACCCGACTTTTTCTAAAGCTTTCTCAGTTCGATCATAATCTTCTTTAGAGAAGAGACCAAGTAGAGTTTGCCAGTTATTGTAGTAGCCTAAACGACCTGAAATAACATTTTTTTGGACTGTGTTTTTTCTTACGAGGTTAAATTGTTGGAAAATCATGCCAATATTACGACGCATATGACGTAATTCTTTGGCATTAGCTTGTGTGATCGATTCCCCATTAATAGAGATGTCACCTTGAGTAATGTTGTTTAACCGGTTTAAACTCCGTAGTAAAGTGCTTTTACCTGCTCCGCTTAAACCAATAATACAAACAAATTCTCCGTTATCAATCGTCAGATTAATATCGTTTAAACCTACGACGCCATTGTCGAATACTTTTGATACATTTTTGAATTCTATCATTGAATACCTCCGTTATAGTAAGTCATTAAAAAAATAGCCACCTTTCAACGATAACATCACGCGTGAAAGGTAGCCATCATAAATGTAAGGTTAAAAATTATTGAGCAGCAATCTCAGTGTATTCTGAGATTTGGTCATATACTGACTCATCTACTTCTGTATAGCCTTCGTGACTCCATAATGACATAATTTCAAGTCCTTCTTCTGAATCTGCCATTGTTAAGAATGCTTCTTTGATTGCTTCGCGTAATTCTTCATCCATATCTGGTTGAACAGCGATAGCGTCATTAGGAATTTCACCGTCAGTTAAATAAAGAACTTTTAATTCTTCCATTAAGTCGTTATCTGGGAAAGCACCACCGAATACAACACGCGCACCTTCGAATACGAATGCTGCATCTTGTTGACCGTTTAATACGGCTGTAATTTCACTTGGAATGTCATTAACTGTTGTTAAAGTCACATCACTTGTTACATCAATACCAGCTTCAATCATCTCTGCTACAGGATAGATATAACCTGATGCTGAATTAGGGCTTAATGTTGCGATCTTTTTACCAACTAAGTCAGTTAATTCTTCCATGTCACTATCAGCACGAACTAAAATTTCACCTTGGAATGAGCCAGTCGTCTCACCTTCAACTGGTAAACCTGTTTCATCATCGAAGGCCCCTAATACAGATGTTAAGATTGCTTCAGCCGAGCCTAAGTCACGCGCTTGAACATAAGCAGCAGGTGGCATAATACCTAAGTCTACTTGACCCGATGCCATCGCTTGAACAATCGTCGTATAATCAGTTGCTAAGGTAACATTCACTTCACGACCTAATTGCTCTGATAAGAAATCAGCAAGAGGTTGTGCACGAGCTTCCATTGAACCATCGTTATTTGTCGGAACAAATTGTACTTCTAAAGCTTCTTCTTGAGCAACAGCAGCTTGGTTAGGTTGGACGGCACCAACTAAGCCACCTAATACTAAACTACTTAACAAAAGCGTTTTGATTTTCTTAAACATTGTATGAATCTCTCCCATTCTATTAATCTATATTGATTATACGTTATAATTGTAAAGATTGTGTAAATTATATATATTATTTTGGTAAAGAGAGCAAAATTGTTCGCAATTTTACTATCAAAGATATAAAAGTTTCAAGCTTTCCAAAAAAATGGTAACACTTACAAAATATTTATTATAATTTATTCAATTAAAGGGAGATACATCATATGGAAGATAAAAATTTAGTTCTGAATACATATGTATTCGAAGAACTCATGAAACAAGGGCAATTTCAGATTGAATGGTTAGAAAAAATCAAAGACTTGGGGATTCAAACAGTTGAGATTCGTCGTGAGTATTTACGTGATAGAAAAGAATTAGCCGAATTAAAAGAAAAAGCCGAAGAATTGAATATGACTTTATTCTTTGCTGTACCTGATGTTTTATTCCCGGGCGTATTAATGAGTAAAGAAACTTTGCGTCAGTACTTTGAAGAATATAGCGAATTAAGTGCTAAACAATTCAAAATCATTGCAGGTTATGATGAAGATATAAATGATGTGGATATTGAAATACTTAAATCTCTAATGACAGAATACGGTATCTTACACCTTACATTAGAGAACGATCAAGAAGACTACTCAACACCAGAGAAGATAAAAAGGATTCTTAGTAAACTTAAAGACGCAGGTATTGACGCTGGAATGACTTTTGATACAGGAAACTTCTTAGCAACAGGCCAGTCCCCATTAGAAAGTGCGAAAGCATTAAAAGATGATGTCACGTTCATTCATATGAAAAACATTAAAGCCGATACTAAAGAAATGACTCTGATTGATGAAAGGGATATCAGTATGCTCGAAATATTAGCTGTATTTTCAGAAGAAGTCAATCGGGCAATTGAATACCCATGTGGCGGTAATCCATTTGAGACGGTAAAAGGCGAAATCGAGAAATTAAAAAAGAAATAGTCAGAATTAAATAGTACTTTAAAACTGCAATTAATGGAATAATTGCAGTTTTTTTGATAGAAAAACCAAATAAACATGAAAAAATTAAAATAAAACATCCGATGACTCGGATGAAAAAGAGTAAATTTTTTATTAAATATTTTCACACATGTCTATGGAAATACTTAATTTAAAAAGGATGCGATTGTGAAAGAATGTCAAAAATATTAATAATATAAAATAAGTTTCCTTATAAGAAAATGTGAGTCTTAAAAACTAAATATAAAGAGCTATTTATTTCATTTATCAGTTGAAAGTGCTCTTGTTTCCTATTATAAGCTCTTTAAAGGTTTCGGATTGCATTATTCACTTTCTAAAAAAGAAAGTTAAAAGTGAGCTATCCAAAACAAATGGTTAGAAAAAATAGTTTATTAAAAGGAGACATGGAAATGGAACAAGTTAACTTAGGTATTATTGGATACGGACAACAAGGTGGATTCTATGGAAGTTTAGTCACTGAAGGTAAAGTTGACAAAATGGCAGTAGTAGCGGTTACAGATATTGATGAGGCTAAAGACGAGAAAATCAAAGCAGACTTTCCAAACACTAAAATTTATCGTAACTATAAAGAGATGGTTAATAGTGGATACGGTGACGCAGTATTGAAAGAGATACCACATTACTAACACCCTGAAATGGCGATTTATGCTTTGGAAAATGGTTTACACGTATTAAACGAAAAGTCAGCAGGTGTATATACAGAACAGGTTAAAAAATTAAACGAAGTTGCAGAGTCTAAAAAAGATGAATTTTCTTATGCAATTATGTTCAATTAACGTAATAACCCGCTTTATCAAAAAATAAAAGCGATTGTAGAGAACGGTGAAATCGGAAATATTCGTCGGACGAATTGGATCATTACAATATAGTGGAGACCACAAGCATATTACGATTTGAGAAAGCAAGCGGACGTTGTCTTAGTAGATGAAGCTCATCTTCTATTATCAAACAGGGATGCCTTCAATAACTTTAATTATCAAAATCACCTTGAATAAATTAAGTGGGGGTGAGGCAACACGGGTGGCTATGGCAGAGATGTTTGTCAAAGCAAGTAATGTATTGATTCTAGATGAGCCAACTAATTTTATCGATGTTTTTACGATTGAAGCTTTAGAAAGCTTTATCCAGAAGTATTCAGGTACGGTTATTTTTACATCTCATGATAAGGAATTTGTGAGCCGAGTCGCTGATCCAGTGTATCAAATAGATGAAGAAAAGCTCATACATCTTCGTTAAATGAGATTCCAGTGACTAAAAGAGAAATTGATGACGACATTATTAGTAAAATTTAACTTAAATGAGAGGGTTTTCGTAGTAGAATAGTAAGTTATAAGGGAGTGGGTGATGACGATGAAAATGAAGACATTAACTAAATTAGCCTTAACGTTCGCAGGGGTTGCAATTGTAAGAAGAGCCTTTGATACAAGCATTCAAATTAGAAAATACCAAATGAAGAGCAATAAAGTAAACAATAATGTTCGGGTGATGTTCTTAAGTGATTTACATAATAACCAGTTTGGTGATAATCAATCTATCTTGATAGAACAAATTTCCGAACAAAAGCCTGATATTGTGCTTTTAGGAGGTGACCTTTTCGACTACGTTGGAAATGTCCACCCAACAACTAAGCTCCTCGATTGGTTAGGCCAACATTACCCAACATTTTACGTCACGGGGAATCATGAATTACGTATGAAACATTTAGCTGGCTTTAAACGCTTGATTCGCGAGATGAATATTCAAGTGTTAGAAGGAGACCGTGCGAAAGTAGAAGTGGGTCAAACAACACTAGTAATAAATGGTGTGGATGATGCGAAACACAAACGTACATTTAAAAAACAATTGAAGTACGTAGGAAAAAAATAGATACAGAGTATCTTAATATCTTAATCAGTCATCGCCCTGAACAAGTTGAACAATATGAAAAATACCCGTTTGACTTAATATTAGCGGGACACGCTCATGGAGGACAATTCCGATTACCTGGCTTAATTAACGGCCTTTACTCACCGCAACAGGGCTTTTTCCCAGCTTACGCCGGTGGCGAATATGAATTAGAGAATGAGGCTACGATGATTGTCAGTCGCGGCTTGATGATTCAAAATCAACAGTTCCCACGTATCTTTAATCCACCTGAAATTGTCATCGTCGATTTACATTGAAATGCTAAAAAGCTTAACTATCTCTAAGTATGGTTAAGCTTTTTTAGTATAAAAATAACATTATCTAGGAAGAAGCTCCTAAGATAATGTTGTAAATATGATTAGTTTTGTTTGTATTTTGAGTACAGAGGTTCAAAAGCTTTACGAAAGGCTGTTTCGTCCGCAAGAGTCGCATGAACTTTTTTTAAGTTCTCGACATTAGGCTCGTATTCTAGCCAAAGTTTAATTCGTCCTGAAGGACCATATTTCTCAATCATATGCGTATAAACCCGTTTAAAAGTATCCTCTTTAACGTAGTCAGGATAGTGATCCAAACTATATAGAATGGTTCGACTCAGTAATCTTTCAAAGTTGATATCGCGATCCGCCTCAGAAATAATCTTGCCATAAAGTGAACGGGGTTCATAAGGTAAAGATGCACGGTGATCTTCTGCTGCTTGGGCAATCGTCTTTATTTCATTATCAGTAAAAAATGTTTTTAAGACAAAATCCGCTTCGATAATTTTACGAGAGGCTGATTCATGTCCTTGTCGGCCAAACTTTAAGCCAATATCGTGATAAGCTGCGATAGCATAGACAATGTTTAGATTCACATTATAATTTTTTGCGATATCCAAACTATTCTCAATTACTTGATATACATGATCAGGTTGATGAGCGCCATCATAGGCTTTGTACTGAGGAATTATTTTTGATTCAATATACTCAACTAATTTTTGATTTATCATTTTAACACCTCATTGATATTTTTGTTAGTATAACATAATTAGAATTAAATGTGCTAAAATTAGAATTAATTAAAAAATAGGGGAAATAAGATGAAGATAGAAGCAAGAAACACCTTAGATAATACGACAATAAAGCAAATCAATGAATTAGAAGCAATGGTTCAAACGCATGACGGAACATATCATGATATTTATTTAGATAATCGCTTTAATTTTGACCAAAGAATGCCCGCATTTTTATTTGCTTGGGTTGAAAATTACTTGATTGGTTTTCTATCCATATATGCTGATAATATTGAAGAAGCTGAATTATCAGTGATTGTGCACCCAACTTATAGACAACAAGGTATTGCCACAGCTCTAATAGAACAAGCTAAAGAGATTATTAAATCCTTTCGTATTGCTGATATATCTTACATAAGTGAGCGACGCTTCATTGAAAAAACGAATTATCTACACAGAACGTATCAAATCGACTGGCACGAGACAGAATATTTGATGGAAGCTAAAGTAATGGTTGAGCAAGAATATCCAGAAGCAACTATCCAAGTACGAAAAGCAGTGATGACAGATGCGAGAAGTATCGCTTCATTTCAAGCAAAAGTTTTCGAGAGTTCTTTTCAAGAAGCGATGACCTATGCAGAAGGCAGTATTGGTGAAGATGATCATGAGATCTTTGTTTTCTTGAATCAGGAGGGAGACATTGTTGGCTCCAGTTCAGTGAACACAACGGAAGAATATTATTATCTCTTTGGCTTAGCCGCGGATCCAAATTATCAAGGACAGGGCTTTGGAACGCAAGGTATCTATCAAATGATGAAGCAGTTAAATGCAGAGGACGAACGTCTATTTCGCTTATCAGTAGAAAAAGAAAATGCACACGCTAAACATTTATATCAAAAGAATGGCTTTGGGGTCATATCAGAAGTCGTTTATTTAAAAGAATAACGGAGGGAATTTTTGGAATTATGGGACTTATTTGATCGGAGTGGAAACATCGTTAGTACGAATCATGGACGAGGAGATACGATTCCTGAAGGTACCTATCATAAGATTGTGAATATTATTGTGCAGCATGTTGATGGGGATTATCTTTTAATGAAGCGTTCGGATGATAAAGAAAGTCGTGCAGGAGAATATGAGTTAACTGCTGGTGGAAGTACAATCAAAGGTGAAGACTTTAGTGAGGGTGCTTGGCGAGAATTATATGAAGAAACAGGGATTAAAGCAGATGCACTCTATGAATTGACGCCAGTCATTATTCGAGAAGAGAAACGATATTTACAAAAAAGTTTCTTTTGTTTAACTAATATAGATAAAAACTCCATTCAATTACAAGCAGGAGAGACTCAAGGTTTCCAGTGGTTGAGTGAAGACGAAGTCTTAGCTATATCAAATACAGATAGTTTAGTCCGTTTAACAAATGAAGTCATAGAGCGAATTAAAGAAATCAAATTAAAGCACCTTAAATTAACTTAAGAATGTCACAATAACGTCATAAACTTCAAGCAAACTTCACACCATTCCCTTTGAATGATTGCTATAATTGATATAACAAGCAATAGGGAGGGATTAGATGAGACGTATTCGTGATATTGTTTTAGCTTTATTATGTACGATAGCTATTGTCAATGTAACAGCCCATGATCAATCGATGACGCTAGAGCAACCGGAATTAATATTGGCCCAAGAGTTGAATGAGTTTGAAGGAATCCCAGAAGAGATTCAAGGTGTCTGGTCGTATGAAGGTGACATGACGAGTCAGTCGGCTATCTTGCGTGGTAACCAAATGATAATAACAGATGATTACAATGGCTCAGTCTACTATACTATTGATATGACTCAAGTTGAAGAGAACTTTGAAGTGGATGGTATTGACGATAATTCAGAGAGAACACTTTATATTCTTAACACAAATATTAATGATTATTCAATGCGTTATGGTGATGAAGAAGCAGCCATGACGACTGAAAACTTCTACTTTGTCTATGATGAGAATGAAGATATCTTAATCCCTCAGCCAGAAGTGACGTTTAACCGCAATGCTGAAGAAGAGCTTGCTTATATAATCCACGACAATATGATTACAGAACAACCAATTAACCGTGAACAATTACGTGAGGTCGATAGTGAATTTTTAGTCAATCGATATCATACTCATCAAGAAGCCGGTAGCGAAGATATATACTTAGAATTGTACCGAGATATTGCGAATGAATACCCTGATTTAAATCTATTGCGTAATGAGAACTATGAAACATACAGTGCAATTAGTTCGATTATTATCGCTAATTCAGAATTAACTTATGGAAGACTGAATCAAGCAGGACCCGATAAAGTCCTGTCACTATATCAAGAAGCTCAAAATAGTGCTAGCAGTGAAGATGTTGTAGTAAAAGAAATTTACCCAAGTATTGAAGCAGAAATCCAGGCATTCCATGACCGCCAATTAACGTATGAGAATTCATTGAGATATAGCGGAGAATAAGTTAAATATCCCCATCAGCAACCAAGCTGATGGGGATATTTGTATTTTATGATGAGGCTTAATCAAACAAAAGAAAATCGAGATCGTCAGGAACATCAGTTTCTAAATTGTAGACAACACCGTAGTCATCCTTAATATAAGTTGTATTAGTATTAGCTTCAAAACGTAATAGGGGAGTAGAAATATCATACATTGATACTTCCCATAAATTTCGATTGAACTTAATATTAGGCTCGTTGATATACAGGACGTGTGGCGTCCTACCTTGCGCCGAATTGGATGAAAAGTTGAAAGAAGCTAAATTTAGAATGCCTGGATTTTGTAAATCAAAGATAAAACGCCAAGTCTCACCACCACTATTTGCTACGATATCTGCTGTTGCTCGATAAGCTTCAGCATAGTCAATACCATGTTTTTCATTGAATGAGCTCACTTCTTCATTGGTCATAGAGTTAAAATCAATATGATCATCTATATAAGTTTGGATATTACTTAGACGTGTCCGGTTACTCAAATTAGTTGGATTCATGGTGGGTGAATTTTGGGTAATAACAACAACAGTATTATTTTTTTGATCAAAGTGAAAACCTGAAATAACTTGTGTTTCATCATCAGTTAGATAAGTTCCATCATAATCAAAGATTTGAGCTGAAACGATTTGAACCTGCGTGACGATTAAACCTAAAAGAATAATTAATTTTATTAACTTATTCATTTTGATTACCTTCTTCTAAGGTATAAACGATTCCGTACTCATCTGTGATACTGTCGGTACTCTCGTTCATCTCAAAACAAAGAATCCGTGGGTCTCCCATAATGCCAACAATCCATAAATCTTGGGATTGTAGAATTTCAGGTTTTGAAATCAAAATATCACTATTGAAGTCAGAATCAATGTCCGATAAAGAATGCACTCCCGGAATTTCTTGAAAAGCGAGTCTCAATGCATCCTTACGAGTCATCCAAGGCTCTACTTTATCTGCTGCTTCTAGCAATATTTTTGAATAATCTATATCGTCTAATCCCCATTTTTCGCGCATGTCATTTATTTCTTCAGCTGAGATAAATGGATCGATTAAAGCAGTATGGTTTCCACTGTTTCTAATCTCTAATAAACGACGAATATCTTCATTTTGACTCGACTGTTGAGTAAGAATAGTAATTGATTGCGACTCAGTATCGAAAGTAAACCCTCGTATCGCTTGGTTTTCATCGGTGAGATAAGTACCTTCATACGGAAAATCTCCAAAACCATCATGTGCTTCAACTAATGAAATTGTAAAGAAATTTATCAAAAATATAACGGCTAACGTAACTACAGTACTGCGTGAAAATTTCATTTAAACCATCCTCCTTGGAATTTATTGTTGACGAAATACTTTAGCAAATCTATACTTTCAGTAACAAAACAATTTTCAACTTCTTACTTATACTATAATAGATATGATGATAGTAAAGTTAATTTATTCATAAACGATGTTTTTTCACTCATAATCAGCCTAAAGTAAAGGAGTGCACAATGAATTTCAATATTTTTCAATATATTGTACCAACTTATATTTTATACTCATATTTCATTCAAAAGCCAAAAATAAATAAAGTAGTTTCAGGTTTTATATGTATCATCGTTGTTATAATCACAGCGCAATTAAATTTGAATTACCGTGAAGCTTTACAAACATTTTTAATATTTATGGTCTTTTTCGTATCGACTTACTGGCATTACAGAACTGTTTCTATTAGTACTATATATAGTGCTTTACCTTTAATTATTTATTACATAGCTACAGAATCGGGAGTGTCAATAATTATGTGTAAATGAAGTACTCCTTCTATAAAATCGATTTATTAATTTGTTAATCTTTCAAACATTTTTTCTAGCTCTGCTTCAGCTTGTTGGAAGCCGCGGTGAATCCGTGTC
>NZ_JBGQRB010000051.1:0-13282 GCF_045528645.1 Ruoffia sp. FAM 20857 | reverse complement strand
TTTTTGGATAAAATGGTTCATGCGTAGATATTCTCCTTATGTTATTTGGTGGTACTTTTAATATAACGAATATCTGCGTCTTTTAGAAGACACAAAGATAGGGTTGATGACATTTTAATTTTTGTCAGCAACCCTATTTATTGTAGAACCTAAACATTAGCTTTACGGTCGTTTTTTCTTCTAAAGTTAGAGATATAACATTTCAATTCAACTCAGGGCATATTAATAACTACTAATAAAAATTGAGAAAATATTCTAATTATATTAGAATTAATCACTTAATTAGTAGCAATATGCGATAATATTGTGTAGAATTGATAAGGAAGATATTAGAATATGTTAAGGAGGATAATGAATGAGTGAAGAAAATAAACAACGTGTACTAATTATTGAAGACGAAAAGAACTTAGCTCGATTCGTTGACTTAGAATTAAAACACGAAGGCTATGAAACTGAGATTAGATATGATGGTCGTAGTGGACTAGATGCTGCATTAAATGAGGATTGGGATGTCATCCTATTAGATTTAATGTTACCAGAATTAAACGGTCTAGAAGTTTGCCGTCGTATTCGTCCGGTTAAAGATACACCAATCATTATTATGACAGCAAGAGATTCGGTTATTGACCGTGTTTCTGGTTTAGACCAAGGGGCAGATGATTATATTGTTAAGCCTTTTGCAATTGAAGAATTATTAGCACGTCTGCGTGCATTATTCCGTCGTTTAGATCATGAAGATGAGCAACGTGCACAACAACAACCAACGGTTAAATATCGTGATTTAACGGTAGAGAAGGCCAACCGTATTGTTAAACGTGGTGAAGAAGTCATTGATTTAACTAAACGTGAATATGAATTACTATTATACTTAATGGAAAACATTAACATGGTAATGTCTCGTGACGTACTTTTAGATAAAGTATGGGGTTATAAATCCGAAGTTGAGACAAATGTTGTTGACGTATATATTCGTTATTTACGTAATAAAATTGACGTTCCTGGGCAAGATAGTTATATTCAAACTGTTCGTGGAACGGGATATGTCATGAGAAACTAAGATGGAAACATTTAAAGAAAAAATAAAACAGCCCCTTTCCCTTAAGTGGAAATGGGGAATTTTATTATTTACATTTTTTGCGCCAGTTATCATCATTAGTTTAACTTGGTATCATCAAGATGTGAATGATAATTTAAGTAAGCAGGTTTATGATACGTATCAGAATAAATACGAAAACATTGATGAATATTTTCAGCAATTTGCTTTTCCATTTTTAGTGTACAACCAATCTGAAACAACAGCACGTCCATTATCGGACGAACAATATCAAGTACAAAGTAATGCAGTAAGCAACTTAGAGTATTTTGAAGATGAATATACGACAATTCGATTGTTTAGTGAATCAAATCAGTTGATTTATGAAACAATGACATTGAACTTACCATCGATTAATCATTCAGATCAGTTGCAAGAAGTGCAACATAACGACGAAACATTTTTAATGGGTTATAACACCGTGGTTTCTGATTCAACAGGTAAAAAAATTGGTTCGTTCCAGTTGATTGTGAAACCAGACTATTATACAAATATTATTCAACATCAAAATCAATTGTTTTGGCGCGTGTTATTATTAATTATCGTTATTATTGGCGTATTATCGTTTATTTTAAGTCATCGTTTCCTAAGACCTCTAACTTATCTTAATAACTCATTGGATTTGGTAGAAGAAGAAAACTTATCTGACATTCGGGTTAGAAAACCAGTCTCAGAGGATGAGTGGAGCGATTTAAGTTTACACGTGAATAAGTTACTAGATAAAATTGACAAATATGTGACTAATCAAAAACAATTCGTCGAAGATGTGTCACATGAATTAAGAACACCTGTTGCGATTGTTGAAGGTCACTTGAAATTATTAAATCGTTGGGGTAAAGATGATCCCGAAGTTCTTGAAGAATCCATCGCCTCTTCATTACAAGAAATAACGAGAATGAAAGACTTAGTACAAGAAATGTTAGATCTTTCTCGAGCGGAGAATGTGGATATCGACTATAAAGATGAGATAACAGAAGTCTATTCGACAACCGAGCAAGTATTCAATAACTTTAAAATTATCCACGAAGATTTTGATTTCTATCTTGATTCCGATGATGATGGTGAAAGCTTATATATTCAAGCATTTCGAAATCATATTGAACAAGTTCTCATTATTTTACTGGATAATGCTGTTAAATATAGCCGCGACCGTAAAGAAATCCACGTATCTATCAGTAAGAGCTTTACTAAAGTTGAGATTGCGATACAAGATTTTGGTGAGGGTATGACTGATGAAGATAAAGAAAAAGTATTTGGTCGATTTTATCGAATTGATAAAGCAAGATCACGTGATAAAGGTGGGAATGGTTTAGGCCTAAGTATTGCGAAACAATTAGTTGAAGGGTATAAAGGGGCGATTCGAGTGGAGAGTGTAATTAATCACGGTTCGATTTTTTATATTGAATTTCCAATCTTGAATGACACTCGACAAATATATAAGAGTAAGCAAATCGCCGAACGTAAAAAACTATAATGTTTATTCCATAATAAAAAAACGGATATGCGTCTGTTGTAACTACCTAAATTAAGGAAGTGCAACAGATTAGCGTATCCGTTTTTTATGTATAAATTTATGTTTTAAAATTGATTAACGTCTTTGTTTACCTTCGTTACGGCGTTTCTTATTGGAAGTATTGACATTGTTCTTCGTCGGCACTAAGCGTTTTGAATCACCTTTGTTCGTATTTTTAGCTTTAGTTGCTTTTTTACGAGGTGTACGTTTAACATGTGCGTATTTCTCAGCTTCAGCTTCCATATCTTTTTCAATTCTTGGTCTTACCACTTTATTCATATAAAGTTGTTGGAAGATTGCGAACACACCACCGGTTAAGAAGTAAATTCCTAATCCAGCTGCAGAAGCATAAGTAATCCAACCAATCATTAGCGGATTCATTAACATCATTGTACGCGATGTTTGTTGCGCTTGAGGGTTATCAGATTGAGGCGTATTTTTCTGCATCATCCAGCCTTGTAGTGCATAAAGTAGAACAACACCAACTACAAGTGGAATACTTTGCTCACCTAAGTTAATACCTAAGAAGTTACTTCTTAAGATTTCTGGAGACGAACGAATCGCAGTATATACAGCAGAAATAATAGGCATTTGGATTAGTAGTGGTAGACATCCTGCTAAACCACCAAACATATTAATGTCGTATTTCTTATACACTTGCATAAGTTCTTGTTGTAACGCTGCTTTTTCATTTTGATCGCTTGTTTCTTCCATTTCAGCATTGATTTCATCAATCTCAGGCTGAGCGATCTTCATTTTTGATTGACTAATCATTGAATTTTTAGTCATATTTACTGATGATGGCATCATAAGTAATCGTGTGATGATTGTAATAATTATGATTGCTACCCCGTAGCTACCGCCGAAAATCCCAGCAATCCAGTCCATTAGAGTGGATGCAGGTCGACCAATATACTCGTAAACCCATCCAGAAGGGTTACCAGCACTATCGTAAGAGACACAGCCGGACATAACTAGTATAACAACAGCTAGTAGTCCAATAATTTTTATCCATTTTTGCTTCTTTTTCATCTAAGTTATCACTCCATTAAAATTCATACTCTTATATAATATAGAAAAGAGATGAAGAATTCAATCAGATTCTCACTATATTTAATTAACAAAAGTTAATATACTACAGAAAAATCATCATAAACTTTATCGAGTTGCAAATCGTGGATCTCGACATCTTTAATTTTCATAAATTGATGTTGAGGTTGTTTGATTCGCTCAACCATCTTATTCAAAGTATCATCATCTGTTTGAGCGATAATTTTGACATCACCGTCAGACAAATTTCTTACTGTTCCTTTAATATTAAGATCTTTTGCAATTTGACTTACATAATTTCTAAAGCCAACACCTTGTACGCGTCCTGATACGATTAATTCAGTTGTTTTCATGTAATCGCTCCCTTTCTTTTGTTTACATTGTAACACAGAATTTCTAATAAAGAATTCGATATATCCACCATTCAATGCTATAATTAGTGTTGCGTAAAGTTTAGCGAATAGAAGAACAAGGAGGATGGTCCATGACGAAAAAGAAGAAGGCTCAAGCTAATAAGTCAGAGCAAATAAGTGATCATTCAAAACATTATATATATTTAATTATAGGCTTGATTGTCGCTTTTATATCGATAATAGCCTTATTTAATTGGGGATTTTTTGGTTCACTTGTCTTAAATACATTTCGACTGTTTGTCGGTGAAGCTTATGATTTATTATTAGTTGGAATTGCTTTTATTGGATTAGCAATGTTTGTGAAGCGTTCCATTGTTAATATCCCCGCATTAAAATTAATGGGTTCATTGTTTATATTAATAGCGATGACGACATTACTTCATTTTAATCAATTTTATCCTTTAGAACCTTTACCTGATTCCATTTTTGCGATTACTTTTGATATTTTCAAAAATGAATTTGTAACTGGTCAAAACCAAGTCAGTCTTGGTGGTGGGATGCTCGGTGCAGTTTTTTATGCGAGTTTTGGTTATTTATTTGGACAATGGGGAACATATTTATTAGTAGGTATTGTGTTCTTTATTGGGCTTTTTATGACTACAGGTGTGACTTTTGAAGCATTTATTAATGCAATTAAACACTTTTTCATTTTAATATATGGAGGATTTAAACGAGTTGGAAACACAATTAGTGAAGTTCGTTCTACATATAAAGAATCTTTCGTAGAAGAAGAGGAAATTACTGAAGACATCGAACCTGTGGTTGAAGAAGCTATTTATGAACAAAATGATTCATTTAATGAATATGAGGATTACTCAAGAGAAGAAGTGTCTTATGTAAGTAAGCAAAGACCTCAGAGAAGAGCTTTATTTGATAAAATAAAGAACAAATTTAATGTCAACGATGCTGAGGAAACGACCGAACAGTGGCAACCCCGTTATCAGCCTTCCATTAAAGTAGATAAAGAACCTAGTTGGGAAGTATATGATGATACGGATGCACTAGCGTCAACAGCAGCTAGTGAACGTGCAAGACTAGAACGAGATAAAGATTTAGTCTTAGATTTAGATTATTTTGACCAAATTTCTAATCATACAAAAGAAGATGAGTCAGAATCAGTTGTTGATATGCCACAGCAACCTAATTATGATTACAATAATCCATCTGATTGGGATGCGCCAACGACTTATGAAGAAGAATCTTATAACAACGTAGAAATTGATGCAGATGATGATACATTGGCTCATGAGATTGCTGATACCTTACCTGAAGAACCGACAAACCAAGAAACGGTTCAACACTCTAATGCCGCTCATTGGCAACAACAATCTGATAATATCCAAAACACAACTGATAATGATTTAGATTCTGTTCTTGAACAAAGCAGTAAAGCCAATCCAACTCAGAAAAAAGAATCGAAAAAAAGTAAGCATAAAGGGTATAAATTACCATCAAAAAACTTATTAACGAAAATTCCGCCGGTGGATCAATCTGAAGAATACAAACGGATTAATGAAAACATCGATAAACTTGAAAGAACATTTAAAAGTTTTGGTGTAGATGCTAAAGTTGTTAAAGCAAATTTAGGACCATCGGTTACGAAATATGAAATTGAACCAGCTATTGGTGTGAAAGTAAGTAAAATTGTTTCATTATCTGATGATATTGCATTATCACTCGCAGCCAGAGATATTCGTATGGAAGCTCCCATTCCAGGCAAATCATTAATTGGGATAGAAGTACCAAATACTCAAGTGAGCCCAGTTTCTTTTTGGGAAATTGTAGATGCGGCCTTAAAATCACCAAATCTTTTAGAAGTGCCTTTAGGACGAGATATATCAGGATCAGTGTGTACAGCCGATTTAACTAAAATGCCTCACTTACTAATTGCTGGTGCAACGGGGAGTGGTAAATCAGTGGGAATGAATGTTATTATTGCTTCTTTATTAATGAAGGCAAAACCTAATGAAGTGAAATTCTTAATGATTGACCCTAAAAAAGTTGAGTTGACTATGTATAATGAATTACCTCATCTTTTATCTCCGGTAGTTACTAACCCGAGAAAAGCGGCTCATGCATTAAACAATGTAGTCCAAGAGATGGAACATCGTTATGAATTATTTGCAGCATCTGGTGTAAGAAACGTAGATAGCTATAATGACTATATTGAAGAGCAAAACAAAAATGAAGGAACTGGCTATGAAAGACTGCCAAAAATTGTGGTCTTTATTGACGAGTTAGCAGACTTAATGCTAGTAGCTAGTAATGAAGTAGAGAATGCGATTATTCGCTTAGCTCAAATGGCACGTGCTGCTGGTATACATATGATTATCGCAACTCAAAGACCATCTGTAGATGTTATCACTGGGATTATAAAAGCAAATGTGCCATCAAGATTAGCCTTTGCGGTTTCAAGTGGGACTGATTCGAGAACAATCTTAGATTCAAACGGTGCTGAGAAGTTACTTGGTAGAGGAGATATGCTATTCCAACCAATGGGTATGAATAAACCATTACGTGTTCAAGGTGGATATATTTCTGATGCTGAAGTAGAGCGTATTACAGACTTTATCAAAGATCAAAGTGAGCCTGATTATGATGAAGCGATTGTTGTGACAGATGAAAGTCTTGAAAAAGCTAATGCATCTGATGACGAATACTTTGAAGATGCGGTTGCACTTATTAAAGAACAAGAAACAATCAGTATCTCTCAATTACAAAGAAGATTTAGAATTGGTTATAATCGAGCAGCAAGATTAATCGATGATATGGAAGCTTTAGGTTTAGTAAGTGAACCAGATGGAAGTAAACCAAGACAAGTCTTAATAGATTAAAATTAAATACCTAGTAGATTAATGTTTACTACTAGGTATTTTTTTATTTTGAGCAAACTTTTTATGAAAATGTTGTTAAACCAATGATTGAAAGAGCATAGAAAAAATCGAAAAAGCTCAAAAAACCCAACCGCTTACATTGTGTTTTTGTTAAGCTTACGGTATAATTTTAAATGAACAAAAAAGGAGGAAGATTGAATGAAAAAATTACTTAAATTATCTGCCGTAGCATTAATGGCTGCAGGAGTTGCATTACCAACGATGGCGGCAGCGCAAGAAGAGTTTTCTGCTATTATGATTACGGATATTGGTGGGGTGGATGACAAATCATTTAACCAATCAGCATGGGAAGGATTAACTGCATGGGGTGAAGAGCACGGTAAAGAACGTGGAGTGAGTGGATATGACTACTTACAATCAAACAGTGACTCAGACTTTGTTACAAACATTAACACGGCTTTATCATCAAACTTTGATATAATTTTCGGTATTGGATTTAAATTAGAGCCAGCGATTAATGAT
Organism: Ruoffia sp. FAM 20857; assembly: GCF_045528645.1. Lineage (NCBI taxonomy): Bacteria > Bacillati > Bacillota > Bacilli > Lactobacillales > Aerococcaceae > Ruoffia > Ruoffia sp. FAM 20857. Next base: position 5,857 of record NZ_JBGQRB010000051.1, on the reverse strand, counting down.
ATGGCTCAACAATATCCTGACCGTCACTTCGCCATTGTAGATGCTGTGGTTGACCAACCAAATGTGGCTTCATTAAACTTTAAAGACCATGAAGCAGCATTCTTAGCTGGTGTCGCAGCTGCATTAACAACTGAAACAGATCACCTAGGTTTTGTTGGTGGAGTTGAAGGGGTTGTTATTGACCGCTTTGAAGCGGGATTCGTTGCAGGAGCACAAGCAATTAACCCAGATATCGAAATTTCTGTTGAATACGCAGGTAGCTTCGGTGATGCTTCACGAGGTAAACAAATTGCAGCAGCAATGTACGCGAACGATGCAGATATTATCTTCCATGCATCTGGAGATACAGGGAATGGAGTATTCTCAGAGGCAAAAGACTTAGTAACAAACGACCCTTCACGTAATTTATGGGTAATCGGGGTTGACCGTGACCAAGCAGAAGAAGGTATCGTAACTGTTGATGGAGAAGAACGCCACTTAACATTAACTTCTACATTAAAACAAGTTGGAGACGCAGTGAAACAATTCGCTGAGCAAACTGAAGCCGATGGCTTTACCGCTGGTAACACTGTCTATGGTTTAGCAGACGGTGGAGTTGAATTAACTGAAGGTCAATTAACTGACGAAGTTAAAGAAACAATTGAAGAATACCGTCAACAAATTGTTAATGGGGAAATTGAAGTTCCAGAAACGCCAGAATAAAACACGAACAATAACGGCATAATTAAAGAGATAATACGTCAAACTATTGAGAGCTCGTTTTTTATAACCTATAATACCTTTAGACATTAACTAAGGGAGGAAATACATTGAACAAATTACTTAAATTATCAACAATTACTTTACTCGCCGGAGGATTAGCTTCTCCAATTTTTGCTAACGCACAAGAAGATTTTAGTGCAATCATGATTACTGACCAAGGTGGGGTAGATGATAAATCATTTAACCAATCTGCATGGGAAGGATTACAACTATGGGGAGAAGAGAACGGCCTAGAGAGAGGTACTTCTGGTTTTGATTATTTAGAATCAGCAACTGACTCAGACTACATTACTAACTTAAACACGGCGGTTCAAAGTGGTTTTGATTTAATTTACGGAGTAGGGTTCAAATTAGAAGCAGCGATTAATGATGTTGCTCAACAATATCCAGATCAACAGTTCGCGATTATTGACTCTGTAGTGGATCAACCAAATGTTGCTTCTATTAATTTCCAAGACAATGAAGCAGCTTTTCTAGCTGGTGTTGCTGCAGCTTCAACAACTGAAACAAATAAAATTGGATTTATTGGTGGAGTTGAAGGGATTGTCCTTGACCGTTTCGAGGCTGGCTTTGTCGCTGGTGCTGAAGCAGTTAATCCTGACATCGAAGTTACAGTTGAATATGTTGGAAGTTTTGCTGATGCACCGCGTGGTCGTCAATTAGCAGCAGCAATGTATGCAGCTGATACTGATATTATTTTCCAAGCTGCTGGAGATTCAGGTAATGGAGTCTTCTCAGAAGCAAAAGATTTAGTGTCTGCTGATCCAGAACGTAATATTTGGGTTATCGGAGCTGATATGGATCAAGACGCTGAAGGGATTATTGAAATTGATGGAGAAGAACGCGGATTAACTTTAACTTCTACGTTAAAACAAATCGGTGATTCTATCCAATTATTTACAAATGAAACAAAAGCAGGTAACTTCGAAGCTGGAACACAAGTCTTTGGGTTAGCTGATGGTGGAGTTGACTTAGCTGAAGGAAATCTTTCAGAAGAAGTTTTAACTACTGTAAATGATTACCGTCAACAAATTATTGATGGTGAAATTGAAGTCCCAGAAACTCCTGAAAACTAATCGTTTTTTAAGTAAAGGGCGCCTCGTGAAGGTGCCCTTTTTTTATGAGGATTTACCATTATAGAACATGGAAAACTAAAAAACACTGTGAAATTACTAATTTGGATAAGTACAAACACTAATTATTTTACAAAAATTGCAATTATAGAATACTTTAATATGATTTTTACTATGCTTTTTTAGTATACTTGACTATAATTATATATGATATAACAGATTGCAAAATTATAAGTATAGAATGTGAGGAGCAATTATGACAGATACAAATGTACCTGTAATTGAGATGCGTGACATTTCCAAAAAATTTGGTGAGTTCTACGCGAACAAAAATATCAACTTACAGTTAAAAAAAGGTGAAATTCATGCCTTATTAGGGGAGAACGGAGCAGGAAAATCAACATTAATGAATATTCTCTCTGGTTTATTAGAACCTACATCAGGTGATATTTACATGGGAGGAGAAGTTGTTCAAATTGATTCTCCAACCAAAGCCAACCAACTCGGAATTGGGATGGTTCACCAACATTTTATGTTGATAGATGCTTTTACGGTTGTTGAAAACATTATATTGGGTGAAGAACCTGTCTCAGGTCTAACAATTGATAAAGGAACAGCTCAGAAAAAAATTGAAGAGATTTCTCAACAATATGGTTTGAGTGTCGATCCTTCAGCTCGTATTTCATCTATTAGTGTAGGAATGCAACAACGTGTTGAGATTCTTAAAGTGCTTTATCGTGGGGCAGACATTTTGATTTTTGATGAACCGACTGCGTCACTAACGCCTCAAGAAGTGACAGATTTAATGGTTACATTACGTAAATTAGCCGAAGAAGGTAAGTCAATTATTATCATCACTCATAAGTTGGATGAAATTAAACAAGTAGCCGATCGCTGTACTGTTATTCGTCGTGGTCAATCGATTGATACTGTTGATGTAGCAACAACAACTTCAAATGAGTTAGCTGATATGATGGTTGGCCGTTCAGTATCATTTACTACTGAAAAGAAACTTGCAAATCCATCAGATACAATAATTGATATCAAATCACTTAATGTTTTGGATGAACGTAGTATAAAAGCGGTTGAGGATCTTTCATTTAAAGTTCGCAAAGGTGAAATCGTTGGTGTCGCGGGAATTGATGGAAATGGTCAATCAGAATTAATACTTGCAATGACAGGATTATTGCCAGTTGAATCAGGTCAAATTCTCTTCGAAGGGAAAGATATTACAGGTCTTTCACCGAGAGATGTGAATGAAAGTGGCATTGCTCATATTCCAGAAGACCGTCATAAGTATGGTTTAATTCTAGATATGCAATTAGAAAGTAATATGATATTGAAAAACTATTACGCGAAACCTTATTCAAGTAATGGCTTATTACATTTTACTAAAATTGAACAACAAGCGAGAAAACTAATTGAATCTTATGATGTAAGAACAACTTCTGAGAAAGCTATTGCTAGATCATTATCTGGTGGTAATCAGCAGAAAGCAATTATTGCAAGAGAAATAGATAGTGATCCTAAATTCTTAATTGCAGCAAACCCGACCCGTGGACTGGATGTGGGTGCAATTGAATTTATTCATAAAGAATTAATTAACGAACGCGATAAAGATAAAGGTGTTCTATTAATGAGTTTCGAACTTGATGAGATATTAAATGTAACGGATAGAGTTCTAGTCATGTTTGATGGAAAGATTGTTGCGGACATTCCAACACATGAAACAAACGAACGTGAGTTAGGATTGATGATGGCGGGAACACCATTTTCAGAAATTGAAGCGGCTCGTCAGGAAGGAAGTGTTGTATAGTGAAGTCAAATATTAGACAAATTATGGTCCCATTATTATCAATTGTTATTGGACTTGTCTTTGGAGCAATTATTATGTTGGTTTTTGGTTATAATCCAATTGAAGGTTATAAAGCATTACTTACAGGAGCTTTAGGAAATCCATTTAATATTGGACAAACAATTCGTGCAGCAACTCCCCTAATCTTTACTGGTTTAGGTTTTGCGGTAGCTTATACGGCTGGATTCTTTAATATTGGTTTAGCAGGTCAAGCTTTAGCAGGTTGGTTAGTATCAGTATGGATTGGTATATCATTACCTGATTCACCAAGTTGGCTTGTCTTACCACTTGCAATACTTGGTGGAACGATTGCTGGTGCTTTATGGGCTGGAATTGCTGGAGTTTTAAAAGCATTCTTTGATACCAGTGAAGTTATCGTAACAATCATGTTAAACTATGTAGCCATTTATATTTCTGATCATATTATTCGTAACGTAATCACTGATCGCGCAGATGCAACGCCTTTCGTTGGGGAGAATGCATCATTACGCTTGCAATGGTTAACTGATTTAACAAACGGGTCAACGATTCATGGTGGTATTTTCTTAGCCTTAATCTTTGCAGTTCTTGTATCAATTTTACTTCAAAGAACAACCGTTGGTTTCGAGTTGAGATCCGTTGGTTTCAATAAGCACGCTGCGAATTACGCAGGTATGAATGCGAAACGTAATATTATTTTAGCAATGTTATTATCTGGAGGATTAGCTGGATTAGGTGGAGTTATGAACGGCTTAGGCGAGTTTAGAAACGTCTTCTTAACGAACGGTGTTGCTCCAGCCATTGGTTTTGATGGACTTGCTGTAGCATTATTAGGTGGTCTGAATCCAATCGGAATCATCTTCGCAAGTCTTTTATTTGGTGGGTTAAAAACAGGTGGAACGATTATGCCACTTATGGCAGGGGTTCCTTCTGAAATTGTTGATATTGCAACGGCGGCAATTATCTTCTTCGTAGGTGCTAACTATGTTATTACTTATTTTATGGATCGTCGTGAGAAATCTAAATTAAGTAATACAGAAGTGATTGTTCAAGGAGGAGATGAGTAATGGTCAATTTATTAGCATTAATTGTATCATCTACATTAGTATACTCAGCCCCGTTAATATTTACGGCGATCGGTGGAGTATTTTCTGAACGAAGTGGTATTGTAAATGTTGGTTTGGAAGGTATTATGGTGATGGGAGCTTTCAGTTCCGTAGTTTTCAACCTATTTTATGCTGAAACATTTGGATCTTGGACTCCTTGGCTTGGTTTATTGGTTGGAGCCCTTGCGGGTGTATTCATTGCTGCAGTCCATGCTTTAGCAACAGTAAATTTAAGAGCAGATCATATTATCTCTGGTACAGTTGTTAACTTAGCGGCTCCAGCTTTAGCTGTGTTCTTAACACGAGTTTTATTTGAACAAAGAGGACAAACAGACATTATTCGCGAATCATTTGGGTATTTTAATTTCCCACTTTTAAGTGATATCCCTGTTATTGGACGTATTTTCTTCCAATCAACTTCTTTACCAGCTTATGTAGGTATTATTGTTGCCTTTATCTGTTGGTTCTTCTTAGCGAGAACTCGCTTTGGATTAAGAATCCGAGCGGTTGGTGAGAATCCTCAAGCAGCAGATACAATGGGAATTAATGTTTACGCAATGAAATACGCTGGTGTACTACTTTCAGGTGTATTCGGTGGAATTGGGGGAGCGGTATTATCTCAATCTATTTCATTAAACTTCTCTGTTTCTACTATTGCAGGACAAGGGTTTATGGCGATGGCGGCAATGATTTTTGGTAAATGGAATCCAGTAGGAGCTATGTTAGCAGCGATATTCTTTGGATTTGCTCAAAGTTTATCAGTAGTTGGTTCTCAAATTCCACTCATTGAATCTATAGATCCAGTTTATTTACAAATCGCACCTTACATTATTACAATTATAGTACTTGTAAGCTTTGTAGGAAAAGCATCTGGTCCAGCTGCTAATGGTAAAACTTATATTAAATCAAAATAATTCTTATATTAAAACGGCCTATATTTGTAGTGCCGTTTTTTGCATGTGCGCCCGGCATGGGCGATAACTTGGTGGTGAAAGTCCACTACAGACTTGGCAGTAGGAACTGTTAGCTAAAGGCAAGGGTGTCCACCGTGAGGTGGAATCTGAAGGAAGCCGGAGGCAAAC
>NZ_JBGQRB010000050.1:0-14466 GCF_045528645.1 Ruoffia sp. FAM 20857 | reverse complement strand
CTTAGTTCCACTAAGCGAATTGGTAGAGTCTGCTTACGCAAGGTATTGAACCGCCGTGTACGGAACCGTACGCACGGTGGTGTGAGAGGTCGACTAGTCAAATAATGGCTAGTCTCCTACTCGATTTGAATGTGGTAATAGATGGGTGAATAATAGAGTGGGAGAAGGTGAAGGAATGACTGATTATTTAACCGAAATTTTGAACGGATTTACTTTAACTCAAGCAGAAGTCGAACAACTAAGCTCCGAAATCGATGTAAGAACATACAAACAAGGAACAATACTCCTTAGGCAAGGTGATGTATCAAAAGAATGTTACTTCGTGTTACAAGGCTGTTTAAGGCAGTTTGCGATTGATGAAGCCGGTGAAGAAAACACTTATAATTTCTCTACACGGAGAAACAGACAGCGATTAATTATAAAAGTTATACCTAGAGGATCCCTTCAGAGTATTCAATTGAATGTGTCGAAGATTCTGTATTGATCGTCGGTGATATTATTAATGAAGATGTGATGTTTCAAAAATAAATTAAATTAATTGTATTTACGCGAGGCTTCATGAAAGAAGACCTAGCAAACATTCAAGATAATAATGCCCGTTTCATTAGCGCCTCACCACAAGAACGTTACTTAAATTTATTAGATACTCGTCCTGATCTCATTGACCGCGTTCCCCAACATCAATTGGCTAGTTCACTTGGAATGAAACCAGAATCATTAAGCAGCATTAAGCGCTGGTTGAACCTTAAGAGCCATGCCTTTTTTGAAGATAAACTAAAGTGCCAAACCCAATTCGCCTAAAGCCATCGGGACCGCTAAAAAGCCTTCTAATTGTGAAGCCAGAGCTGTCATGTCTGGTCCGAGTAAAGTTAAAGTATGCATGATAATATAGCTCACACCAGGCAGTAATAATAAATAACCAATTACTTTATGAATCGGTGTTGCTTTCAATACGACATAGGCTAGAACTAACAAAAGCAAGCCGATAATAATTAATCCAAAGCCCCAAATTAAGCTAAAAGCCCGTTCCCCGACAGCGATTGACAGCAGTAAAACGTCTAAATTCGCGTTTGATTGGATAACGATACTTTCTAAATTGACACTAATCTAAAGTAAATAACCGATCGGCATTGCTAAAGTAGCTGTATAAAGCAGTCGCAACCAAGCTACGAGTAGTGAGAAGTTTTCGTGACATTGCCGCATAGATAGTTCTCGTTTTTGTGTTGTTTGCATGTTATTTCTCCCTTTATTGTATAGATTAAGTTTACAAGTAAAGAAGACGTCGGGCATTGACTTAAGTTAAGCTGGAAAAAAGATTACTAGAAAAGAGGATTCTCTAAATCTAGTAATCTTTTAATTTTTTATTTGTTTTCGCGTTTCTCTTTGACAAATACTTCTAAACGTCGCATCGCTTCCTTAATATCATCGATACTTGCAGCATAGCTAAGGCGAACGTGACTTTCGCCTCCGATACCAAAGGCAGATCCCGGTACGAAAGCAACGGCAGCTGAATGAGCTAAGTCTAGACAAAAGTCCATACTATTTTGTTCCAAATCTTCTGGAATACGCGCGAACATATAGAATGCGCCACTTGGCTTAACGATTTTGAAACCTAAGCGTGTCATAAAATCATAAATATAATCACGGCGCATCACATATTTTTCTCGCATCGGTTGAGCGTCGTTCATGCCATTTTCCAACGCTGCACGAGCAGCTAATTGAGAAATCGTTGAGTTTGTGGTGACAAGATTTTGGTGCACTTTAACTAATTGGCTCATAATATTCGCTGGGGCAAAAAGGAGCCCTACACGCCAGCCTGTCATCGCATGAGATTTAGATACACCATTAATCACAATTGTTTGCTCACGAATGTATTTCGCAATCGATACGTGCTCTTCTTCGTAAACTAATTCGCTGTATATTTCATCACTAATGACAAATATTGGTCGATCACGCAGTACATTTGCGAAAGCTTTTGCATCTTCTTCCGTCCAGTTTACTCCCGTTGGATTGGTCGGATAATTTAAGATGATTGCTTTAACGGCATCACCATGCTCTTCTAAAGTATCTTTTAACATCTCTGGTGACATAACAAAATCATTGGCAGCTGTATCCACTTCAATTGGTTCACCACCGGCTAAGTAAATAATTGAAGAATATAAAGTAAAGTAAGGAGAGGGTACAATAATCTTATCTCCAGAATTACAAATCGATTGAAGTGCCGTCGATAGCGATTCAGTCGCCCCAACAGTTACAATGACTTCGTCTTCCCATTGATAATCTAAATCGTACTTTTCTTTAACGAAATTTGCGGCAGCTTGACGTAATCGGTTATCTCCAGGTGTCGATAAATAACCGGTTTGATTGTCTTGAATGGCTTTGATTCCAGCATCTTTAACATGTTCAGGCGTATTAAAATCTGGTTGGCCGAGCGTTAATTTGATGATACCCTCAACTTGGGACGCACTTTCATCGAAGGCCCGAATGGCATTGGGTTTAATTTTAGTTAAGTTAGTATTGAATAAATTATCTAAATTCATTTTAATGTATCCCTCATCTAAAGTTCATTTTTAGTTAGTCTATCACAATTTTAGTTGTTATTAAATGATTTTTTTATAGGATAGCGATATCATAAGGAATTTTATGCTATAATGGGAAGGAATATTTTAGAGACAATAAAAGGAGAATGTGAAATGATTTCTGCAGCAGATTTAAAAGCAGGTATGACATTTATTCAAGATGGAAAATTAATTCGAGTATTAAGCGCAAGTCACCATAAACCAGGTAAAGGGAATACAGTTATGCGTATGAAATTACGTGACGTTCGCTCTGGTGCGACTTATGATACAACTTTCCGTCCGGATGAAAAATTCGAACGTGCTTTCCTTGAAACAAAAGATGTTCAATTCTTATACAGCATGGACGAAATAGCTTACTTCATGGACTTAGAATCATATGAACAATATGAATTACCAGTAGATTCAATTGAAGATGAGTTATTATACTTATTAGAAAATATGGAAGTAAAAATCCAATTCTACGGTTCTGAAGTTATCGGGGTTGAAGTACCTCAAACTGTTACTTTAAAAGTAAAAGAAACTCAACCATCAATTAAAGGTGCAACAGTAACAGGATCTGGTAAACCAGCAACAATGGAAACTGGTTTAGTAGTCAACGTTCCTGACTTCATCGAAGTTGGAGAAGCGTTAATCATCAACACGTCTGAAGGAACTTACCAAAAACGTGCGTAAATAATAGTTAAGGCGGATCTTCGGATTCGTCTTTTTTTTGTAAAAATTAATACAGAATAAAAATATTTTCCAACACAATTTAGCGCCTAGCCATGACACCAGATGGTGTCACGCTGAGCGCTATACTTTTATTATCTTTAGTCTTCTTTTGAATCTGCTTGTGCTTTTTCAAATGCTGCAAGAATATCTGGATGATTACGTTTTAAAGAAAGTGGACGCTGAGTTTCGGCATCTAGGAAACAATGCGATGTTGATCCTGTCGTTGTTAAATCGCCCGTTTCTTTATTATATACTTTATATTCAACTGTCATTCTAACAGGTGTAAAGTGAGATATTCGCAATCGAATGATAGCCGTTGAGCCAAAAGCAAGCATTTGTTTATATTCAACTTGAGCAGAAAGTACTGGAATCATGATGCCTTCGTCTTCCATTTGCTTATAACTGTAGCCAATCTCAGATAACCAAACGAGACGGGCTTCTTCAAACCAACGCAAATAATTGGAATGATGCACAATGCGCATTGCATCTGTTTCATAAAACTGAATTAAATGTTCATATTCAAAAATCATTGTAAGTACCTCTCCTATATAAAATGTGGTATACATGCTATTATATATAAAAGAAAGTCATAATGTAATGGAGGGATTGGATGTCACTTGGACTTCGGACAATAAAGATTACACTGGCGGCCACCATCGCGATTTACATCGCTAAATTTATCGGCTTAGAGAACTCACTGGCGACAGGAATTATTACGATTTTAACTTTGCTAGATACACGTAAAGCGTCTCGTCAGATTTCCCTGACTTATTTAATCGCTACGGTACTTGCTTTTGCGATTGCGACCGTCATATTTTTAATATTTGGGTTTCAAGTCTGGGCATTTGGCCTGTATTTACTCATATTTATTCCAGTTGCTTACAGGATGAATCTTCAAGCTGCCATTGCACCGATTTCAGTTTTAGTCACGCATTTTGTCATCGCAGAAAGTGTGTCGTGGCAGTGGCAACTCAATGGTGTGCTAATTATGGTGATTGGCGCTGGTATGGCGATTTTATTTAATTTATGGATGCCAAATCAGAAACTAAAATTAAAAAAAGGAATTAAAGAAATTGAAGAAAACTTCCGCGTCGTATTGGAATTAATAAATCAAAGATTACTTGAAAATGATTTTGATATACCTTTAATTCGGGCTGAAGTAGAGCATGTCAATACGTCTATAGAAGATTTCAGACAACTGGCTTTGTCCGAATATGAGAATCAAATATTCACTAAAGACGATTACTTTATTCGCTACGCTCAAATGCGATCTAGACAAGCAGATATATTAAAACGGATGATTGATTCCCTGCAACACATTTCATTAAGAACTGAACAAAATACAACCTTAGCAAATATGTTTAAACTCACTTCAGATGAATTTGCGCAAACAAATAGTGGGAAAGGTTTATTAGAAAGTATAAGTGAATTATATAGCTATTACCGGAGCAGCGATTTACCCAAAAATCGAGAAGAATTTGAAACGCGCGCACTCTTATATCATATACTGATTGAATTCGAGCGCTTTTTAGAAATTAAACATAAATTTTACTTAGATAAACATATTCGCAAGTTTTAATCTGAGAGGTTACGACCAACCCCTGCGTATAAAACAAGACGGCCCAACAATTGAAGTGTTGAGTCGTCTTTTGTTTTAAATAATTGTAATTTTGAGGCTGAAATGTCCTTGAGAAAATTTCAGAGACCCAATTCCCACTTTAATGTCCCTGAGAAAGTCTCAAGGACACATCCCTCCCTATGAATGTTCACGAATGAACGTTTCAATCTCTTGAAGCGACTCGGAAAAGAGGAACGTTTCTCGGACTTCAAGTTTAAGGAACTCTTCTTGCACCATGTGGCCAAACTGCTCCTTCAGAGCCTCATAATAGCCGTCGTCATTGTAAAAAACAGTTGGTTTATTAATGAGTCCAATGCGAGTTAAAGAGACGATTTCTGAAATTTCTTCTAAAGTCCCAACCCCACTAGGGAGGGCAATAAAGGCGTCTCTGAGCTCAATCATCCGAGTTTTTCCCTTGGGCATTGTTTGAACAATCTCCATATTCTGAACGTTGAGGTGCTTCGTTTCGATCTCTCGCAACACTTCTGGGATGATTCCTTGGACATCGCCGTTCTCTTCTAATACTGTGTCCGCAACAAATCCCATTAAACCATTCATACTTCCACCGTAAACGAGCGGATGACCTTGTTGTCCAACCCAAGTTCCTTATCTAGTAGCTGCTAAGCTAATATTCGGATTCTTACTAGGGTTCAAGCCGCAATAAACTGTAATGTTCATCCTCATCCTCATCCTCCTTTCTTATACATAAAATTCGTAACCTTATTATAACTAAAATATGAAGCAAGTTTAAAAGTGTCTATTGAGTGTTTTTTTATATTTAATTATTGTGATAAAGATTGAGAATTGGTAATATATTTGTATTAGGATTTTATGGGAGGCTTCGGATGGGAGAAGAGGTTGAAAAAACAAATATGAACGCAAAATTAACTCAATATTTTTTCACTAAAGATTCAGTCAAGGCCAATTTTTTATACTTAGTTTCTTTTATATTTATCATATTTGGTTTGTTAGTAGATCCATTAAATCAAGTATGGGATGGTTTCTTAGCTATTTTAACCTCACCGAGTAATCTGATTACGGATTACTTTGAAGTAGGGGGAATCGGTGCAACTTTTGTCAACGCTGGTTTACTGATGTTGATTAATGCGATGGCAATTAAGCGATTTTCTACAAAGATAACTGGCCCATTAGTAGCGGCTTTATTTACAGTTATGGGCTTCGCCTTTTTTGGTAAAAATTTATATAATTCAATTCCGATAACACTAGGAACACTGCTTTATAGTCAATATCGGAATATGCCGATAGGTAATTTTCTACTTACATCGTTATTTGCAACGACTTTAGCACCAGTTGTAAGTATTATTACCTTTGGACAAGGTTTGTCATATTGGGTTAGTGTTCCTTTAGGAGTTTTGGTTGGAGTCTTCATTGGTTTTACGATTCATCCAATGGGATCAAGTTTCTTACGTTTTCACCAAGGATATAATTTGTATAATATGGGCTTTACGGCTGGAGTTTTAGGTATGATTATCGCGAGTATTATGCGAGTATTTGACTTAACGACGACTTATGATCCGATTATACAAACTCATTCCATTATCGAAGTTGAAGCATTCTTCGTGGCCTTTTCACTCTTTTTACTTGTTATGGGTTTCATGTTAAATGGTAAGTCTTTCAAAGGATATGGGATATTTAAGAAAGATTCAGGGCGTTTAATCTCAGACTTCGTGACGGATTATGGAGTTGGCTTAACCTTTATTAATATGGGTGTCTTAGGTCTAGCCTCTTTAGCTTATGTTTGGGTTGTAGGTGGTACGCTTGAAGGAGCCGTGATAGGTGGCGTTTTAACGGTTATTGGTTTTGGTACGTTTGGTAAGCATATCTTTAACGTAACACCCGTTGTAATTGGGATATTCGCCATGCAAGTTATGATGGCAGTAGACGAACCTAGTTCAACAGCATCACTTCTTTCGGCCTTATTTGGAACAACTTTGGCTCCAATCGCAGGCCACTATGGATGGAAGGCCGGAATTCTGGTAGGATTATTACATGCAGGGTTAGTACCGAATACGGGTATAACTCATGCAGGTTTAAACTTGTATAACAATGGCTTTGCTGGAGGTTTCGTGGCAGCTACTGTTGTACCTGTCCTAGACGGAATTAGGGAAAGGAAAGAGATGCGTGAGAGAATATCGAAAGATTAAGTTGATTATGAATGAGTTATTGGATTACTTTTATAACAGTGGTATGACACAGGCAAACATTCACTTTGGACTCTTTGATCATCAAAGTGAAATAACAATCACAGGTCAGGTCGATTCAGAACCTTCCGACCTCGATTTTGTTATCGAAAAGTTCCGAGCAACTCAACAACCCGAAGTGGAAGATTATTACGAAGACCTATTAGGTTTAAGAGATGACGAATTCCATGTCGATGTTTTGTCAGCACTCATTGATGTTGTCGAATATGATTTTGAAGACAATATTATGATGCTAAAAGCGATACGCAAACATCACTAAAAGGAGCCCGAAGGCTTCTTTTTTTTACAAAAAAACACGAGTGAACCGTAGACCACTCGCATTGTGTATATTATTCAAAATAATAAACAATTAAATCATTCGTTTGATGCAATACTTTGTAATCAGTTAACTGATACTTCTCTAAGACTGATTGGATTAAGTCTTCTTGCTTAAGTTGCGTACTATTAGTATAAATCGTTAAAGGCTCACCTAGGTCATGCGCCTCCATCACAGGCATGTCACTAGCGTCTGTCGACTCCAGTATCATAGGATAGACCTCATCATGTAAGGCGAGTTGGGGTGAGTATTCTGCGATTTGCCAGCGTGAAGCACTAAAGACCATCGCCGAATTGGTGGGATTTTCAAGAATACTTTGTGTTAAAGCCCCTTGATCTGAATATTGAAAGTAAACTGTCTCACGCTTGAAACCAAGTAAGACGATTAAACTTAAACCAAGAATGGTCATGGCAGTACTCCAAGGCTTACTTAAAATCGCCCGCAGGGAAAAGTAAATCACTAACACAACCGCCACAGCGACGACTGAATAAATTGGGTAAATGTAGCGGGCGGTATGATAATGAGATAAATCTTGAACGAGAAAGATATATAAGCCCATAGGCAGAATAATCATTGCAATTTGTAAGAAAGTCACTCGATTAATTAAGGTCTTGCTTTGCACACAAAGTAGAATAATACAGCCAATTAACACACCGATAAAGATTGGTAGCGACACATCAGCAAGTAAATCCTCTTGCACAAAACTTAAATATAATTTCAAATTCTCTGTGAAATTCGCATTATTGGCATTATTTAATACTTCAACACCTCGATTCGAAGTGAAAATATGTGAAAAGACCGCTGGGAAAATACCCCAAGCAACCCCAATTGCGCCTACTTCTATAACGCCCAGTATAATTGCTTTTTTAAATTCCTTAATCATTAGAAGGCCAATACATGCGACCGCCACAATAAAGAAGGCATACAAATAGAAATAATAATGAGTCAAAGCGCCCAATAAAGTAGCGATAAATATAGGTATCAAAAGAATTATCGTATGTGATTTATTAGAACGGCTATACCGTAAAAGTAGATATAACAAACTAATGACGAAAAAGCCCATCAGATGATACATCCGAATAAATAACATCGAACTTAACCCACCTATACTCAACCCCCAGAACAAGCCAGCAAAGATACTTAAATAAAAATTCTTCGTTAAGTAATAGATTGAGAAAAATAATACAATCACTGTCGCTATATGCGCCCCTAAATTAAGCGTTAAGCCCACCATCGGTGAAAAGCCACCTTGCCAAAAAGAGGCAATCGTGTGGAATAATAAATAATATAGCGGTGGATGCACGTCATTGACTTGATTAGACATTACCGACCCATATTCGAACGCTGTTGCGTGGTTAGGCATCAAGTAGTTTTGATAATACGTACTTGGCGTCCATTCATTGATTGCAGTTGGAAAGGGATTGTAGTAACTGTTGCTGAGACCATAAGAGTATATTTCATCAATATGAAAGCCTTGTTTAGCAAAAGCAAAGTGAAGCATTACGTAGACTAAAAGACCTAAAGATACGAGGACAGTCCCCCAGCGGAATAAATAATGTGTTCGTTTAATAGGTTGACCCTCCTTTCAAGCGTGTTTTCAAATGCAGTCATTATAAAATATTTAAAAACCTTATGCAATAAAATATTTTATTCAACAAAAAAGCGTAGAACAAAGGAACTATCCCTTATATTCTACGCTCAGCGTTTATTCAGGAACTAATTCAACAATCACACCTAAACCAGAGGTATCATTAAAGCTCAGTGAATTATCCTCTAGAGTATAATCAGCTCCTAAAGAATCTAAGTTACTGATTACTTCATTAAAAAAAATCTTCGGATTGAGTTTCCCAAATCGTTGCACGAAGTCCTTGTTGGCCTTCTTCTGGTTGTGTAATCCCTTGATCTGCGAACCAATTATTATTTGCGACATGGTGGTGATAGCTTCCAGAAGCTTGGAAGAATGAGTCACCCTCAACATAACTTTGCGTATTTAAATTAAAGACATCACTGTAAAATTTACCCGCTGCATCATAGTCGTCAGATACTAAATGGAAGTGTCCAATTTTAGTACGTTCATCTAATTGAGTGAATTCCTCAGTAGCTGATTCCATTAACTCAACATAGTCAAGTGGCTCGTTTAACATGTCAACAGAGTTGCCACCTTCATCTTGAGGCCATTCTTCTACAGGGTAGTCCCAATATAATTCAATCCCGTTACCTTCAATATCAGCAGCATAAACCGCGTCACTCACACCGTGATAAGTAAAGCCTTCAATAGGCGATTGAGTTTCCATGAGATGGTTTAATGCACTTCCCAAATATTTGCGGTCATTGAATAGGAATGCTGTATGGTAAAGTCCAGTTGATAAGCTTTCCCCACGAGGGATATCTGTCGGGAATATCTCAAGTAACGTACGTTCATCCGAAGTTCCTAAACGGTAATACCCATCTGCTTCTTCTAGAATCGTCATCCCCATGTTATATTCATAAAATTCAGCTAAGTTAACAGAATCGATTGAGTTAAGTTGGTAACGAGCTGGATAAATAACAGCGTCAGAAGTGGCACCTTCTTGCGCCATGGCTGTGAGAGGGCTCCCGATAAGGGCAAGTAGGAATAGAGCGATAATTGTTTTCAGTGTGTTCTTTTTCAAAGTAGTCATCCTTTCGATTATATGTAAATTAATAAACACCTATAAAAGGCGTACAAGCCATAGCAAGTACACCTTTCAATGTTTTATTATTTTATGACTTTTAGGATAATACCTGTTCCGGCCGGATCTTTAAAGTAAAAAGTCTCGCCATCTTTAGTAAATTCATGTCCATTGTCAGTTAATTTTGCTTGAATCTCTTTTAAATCTTCCGCAGAACCTGACCAAACAGAGTTACGTAAACCTTGTGTTCCGTCTTGAGCAGCAGGGATATTACGACCATTCCAAAGGTTGGCACCTAAATGATGGTGGTAGTCTTGTGTAGCCATAAATAAAGCGGCTTCATTCATAATGAATTTAAGACCTAAGCCCATCACTTCATGATAGAAACTTAAAGTTGATTCAATATCATTTACGTGTAAATGAATATGCCCCATCGTTGTTCCATTTGGTATACCGGTGAAAGGCACCTCTTGTGATGAAAGTACGCCTTCAGCGTCCAATGCGATAACGATTCCACCAATTAGGCCATTATCTTTAATGTCCCATTCACTTCTATCTTTATCAGCGTATATTTCAATACCGTTTCCTTCTGGGTCAGGTAAGTATAATGCCTCACTGTACCCGTGATCTGATGCACCTTCAATATTGACTTGGTTTTCTAGTAAGTGACGTAACATCCCACCTAAGTCACCGCGTGTTGGTAATAATAAAGCAAAGTGATATAAACCAGTCGTTCTTTGTGATTTTTCAGTTGTCGCCGGGTAAATTGAGATAAGTACAGTTCCGTCTGGTGTTCCTAAGTGATAGATTTTCCCAGCGTCATCTTTACTTAGTAAAGTTAAGCCGATTTTTTCCTCATAAAAACCTGCTAATTCAGTTGGTTTTAACGCGTTTAATTCAATTCCAGTTGTTTGGATAGTTGTTGCTGATTGTGTAATTGCTTCGGTTGTCATATATGTATCTTCCTTTCAGTTGTTGCTTTTCTTTAATATCATTCAAACGTCAACTTGATGATATCATGATAAAAAGCAGACATCAATACGAATTCGAGATAAACAACACTTAAGAACACATTGACGATTAAGTCTATTTTTTAAGAGGGAAAACGAGCTATAGGGGATAATTTTCGACAATGAATCAATTATTTAATATAATGTATAGTAGAAACTATTAAATGTCTCGGAAGGAGAATATATATATGAATATCATGTGGATAATTATCGCCGTTATCGTGGTCATCGCGATTATCTGGGTACTTATTTATAATAATTTAATTAAACGTCGTAACTGGGTAGATGAATCATTTAGCCAAATCGATGTACAGCTACAACGTCGTAACGATTTAATTCCAAACTTAGTGAACACGGTAAAAGGTTATGCGAGTCACGAAAGAGAAACTTTAGAATCAGTCACTAAAGCAAGACAACAATTGATTAACTTGCCAAGTGATGCAGATCCAGCTGAAATTAATGCTAAGTCTAATGAATTATCAGGAGCTCTATCAAGACTATTAGTTGTCGCAGAGCAATATCCAGATTTAAAAGCGAATACGAACTTTACACAATTGCAATCAACCCTTGAGAAAACGGAGCAACAAATTGCGACGGCACGTCAACTGTACAACTCAACTGCAACCCAATATAACACAACTGTTGAAACAGTTCCGACGAATATTGTGGCAAATGTTCATGGCTTTAATCGACGAAGCTTACTAGAAACTCCAGAGGATGCACGCCAAGTACCAGAAGTTCAATTTTAATAATCATTATAAATGATGCGACTTACCTAATAAGGTAGGTCGTTTCTTTGTTATTAAATAATTTATACAAACATGCTAAGATGGATATACGAAGGTCAGTAGGCGTATCTCTAGCAATTGCTTGTTAAATATTATAGAATATTTTATGGAGAGATGTCAATGAGATACTCATTTGATACTATTAAATTCGGATAGTAAATAAATAATTGCATAATAATGCTTAGTTATTATTGTGCTGATTCATATAACTGCCATGGAATATAAGGGGGAGTTTAATAAAGGAAATATGTAACATAAATGTCACATAAACTCGTGTTTTAACACTATTAATTTATGAATAAAATGGGTAGAATGTAGTATATTATGTTAAGAAATTAAATTGGAAGAAAGGAGGATGCGAGTGTGAGTCGTGTAAATTTATATGTTCATTATGATTCTGTTACTAACCATATTATGACTCGAGGTATTGATCTAGTCCTTGAGGATTTTGAATCCCAGTATATGCCGAATAATATAATACTTGCTCAAGCACCTCCTGAAGTTGGACGTTTTGACGCGCAAACAAATTTCAAAGTTTTACGAAATAAAACAGAAGTAGCGAACTACTTCGAAGCTAGCAGCAACGCAGAGTTGCGAATGTCAAATTGGATTGATTTTGAAAATATGGAATCCATGCACCAATTAACAGCCAATGAGATAGCTGAGATTTTATATTTGTTCCACGCAAATAAAGGCTTAAAGTCAGCATTTTTCTATAAACTTCAAAACAATTACGTATTTTTAAGGTTACCTAATGGCCTACTGAAAGTCTTTTACCGCTTTGTTTCACACTTCTATTCACGTTTTCAAAGAGTTATCCAAGCTAGAATGGTTGCGTTAGTGAATGAATCCCGTTCACTCTTTTTTATGCGAAAAGAAAAAGTAAATCCTTTACCCTTGAATGTTGTGGAGCAAATCGCTCCGCTATTCTCTCGTGGATTAAAAATTAACTTTGTTCAAGCAATTCAAACGGGTACGTATTGGAAAGTGCCATTAAATATTATCGAAGACGAATTGACCTTATTAACGCAAGATCAAGTACCAAAAGAACACATTGGCTTTCTAGTTTATGATACGAACGCACAGCGCTGGACGTTAGAATTAGAAGTTATTGAAGACATCGATGATTTTGAATTACGAAGTCAAGGGGTTACATCAAGCAGTGTGGATGCTTAGTAAGCTTAGATAGTAACTTGCTTTATTCCATTATATAAATTAATATATAGTATTATGAATTGAATAGAAAAAAATATTATTTTTACAGTGGAAATATGGTATAATTACTATTGTTAAAATTAAAAAAATTTTATCTATTAGACGAGTTTACTATTGGAGGTTTAGACAATGAAAATCACAATGCTTTATGGCGGACAAAGCGCAGAGCATGATATTTCGATATTATCAGCACATAATATCGTGCAACAAATTATGTTCGATGTATATACAGTTCAACCTATCTATATTACCCGCCAAGGGAAGTGGATTAAGGGACCTTTATTGGAAGAGCCAAGCGCGTTCTCGGAACAGTTACGCTTAAGTTCCGCACAAGTAGAATCCTGGTGTGATAATGAAAAAGGTTCTTCGACCGGTATTAACATTAATCCTGGTGATATTGCGGAAGAGGATACAGTTGTCTTCCCAATTCTTCATGGACCAAATGGAGAAGATGGCACAATTCAAGGATTCTTAGAAATTCTAAATCTTCCATATGTAGGAGCAGGCGTAGCTGCAAGTGCTGCTGGAATGGATAAAATTATCAGTAAAAACTTATTTGAACGTGCAGGACTACCGCAAGTTCCTTACATCGCTTTCGATCAAAGAGAATGGCAATCAGATAAAGAAGACTTAATTGCGCGTTCAGAAGGTAGCTTGTTATATCCATTATTTGTTAAACCAGCGAATTTAGGTTCTAGTGTCGGGATATCAAGAGTGACTGACAGCAGTGAATTAGTTGAAGCTGTGGAATTGGCTTTACAATTTGATCGTCGTATCGTTGTTGAGCAAGGAATTCGCGCAGAAGAGTGTGAAGTGGCTGTCTTAGGGAATGATGATGCGCACGTCAGTGTGGTTGGACAATTGGTGAAGCAATCTGATTTTTACAATTATGATGAGAAATACATCAATAATACCGTTGAGATGCAAATTCCAGCTGAAATTCCTAACCACATCGCTAGCCAAGTTCAAGAATACGCGCTTGCAGCCTATCGTGCGATTGATTGTTCGGGCTTAGCTCGCGTAGATTTCTTCTTAACAAACAATGGAGACATCTATATTAATGAAATCAATACTATGCCAGGCTTTACCCAATACAGTATGTATCCGAACTTATGGTTAGGTACTGGCTTAAGTCAACGTGATTTAATTGATGAATTAATCCAGTTAGCCTTACGTCGCCATGAAAGAAATAGCCAATTAAAAGTCGATTTTTAGTCGAATACGAATCATTATTGGTTCATGAATTTTTGATGTTGGTGGACCGAGGAGCCAGGTGACGCAGTCACCTTGGCTCTTTTTTTATTCCTATGTTTAAGTGTCTCTCTATGCAACGATAGTTTGTGTTGTGTTCTCATC
>NZ_JBGQRB010000049.1:0-14620 GCF_045528645.1 Ruoffia sp. FAM 20857 | reverse complement strand
TAAAGATGAGAACACAACACAAACTATCGTTGCATAGAGAGACACTTAAACATAGGAATAAAAAAAGAGCCAAGGTGACTGCGTCACCTGGCTCCTCGGTCCACCAACATCAAAAATTCATGAACCTTTATTTTTCACAATAAATGGGTGGTTTTTTATACTGAGACTGAGTTTTTCCCAGCTCCTCGTTATTTTATTTGATTTTTTTGGCTAGCTCAAGAGCTTTACTTGTATTTTTAAAATGCAATTTAGCTGTTTTATCTAAGACACTTTTACCATGTTTTTTAATGAGTTGAGCAGCAAGTACATCACTGGCTTTGCCTGCACCAGACGGCAATACTTTATTAAATGGTTTTCCGAGTGTTTCAAGGGATTCTAAGAAAGCAGCTCTGGCTATAATTGACGCACTTGCGACTGCTAAATGATGACTTTCTCCTTTTTTGACAAAGTAGACATCATCTTTAATTGGATGTTGTTCTTTTTGTAAGTACTTAAAGTAGTTATTTGCGGGCGTAAATTGATCAATTAATACACCACGCATCTCCTCTTTTTGCTCTGGATTCAATTTATTTAATAATTTTCCGATAGTGAAATTATGTAACGACACTTTAATACTCACTGCATTATACCCTTTTTCAATACCTTGATTATATTTTTCAGGCGTACAGACTGTTAGGTGATAGGGTACGGACATTTTTAGCTCTTCTGCAATTTTTACAATTTCCTTATCATTCAGGAGTTTTGAATCTTTTACGCCTAATAATTTAACCAAATCAAATTGACTTGGTGATAAATAAACACTACAGACAGTCAAAGAGCCAAAGTAGCTACCATTACCAACTTCATCACTCCCGATTATTGGCCAATTAGCAAAGCCTTCTGGAAGACCTGAAGCTGATGGACTTGTATTGCTTTTGGTTTTTGAGCTCGTTGAGGATGTTGCTGAATGATTATTTTGCCATTTAGCTAACTCAACGTGGCTATCATTTCCTTGAAAGAGTACTTTTCCACTTGTATAACCAGTAATCGTTGTCGATCCTACTTTGGCACGAAATTCACTGTAAGGAACTGGATCAACTAAATTATTCTTGTAATGTTCGTGCATTTTGTTAAAGGTTGCTTTATTTACTTTTATACTTTCTGAGGCCATTCACTTCATCCTTTTCGATTGTTCTGTGATATATTATAATGAACATTAGGCAAATTGTGAAATAGATTTGAGTAATGTAAGACTATTTAAGATAAAAATGAATTTATAACAAAAATTTGGTAAAATAAGATAAGCAGTTGAAAAGGATGAGTAATGATGGAACGGAATTTACGATTTAAAGCAAAAATTGCAGGAAAAGAATACACGATTGTGGGTCAAAAATCGGCTCTACATTTAAATTCAGTGGTTGATATTGTAAATAATCAACTACAACAATTAACTGAAATGACACCGGAGTTAAATAATGAAGATCGAAGTATCTTAATGTCGGTAAATGCTATATCGGATCAGCTTATGAAAGAACAACAAATTCTTGAGCTAGAGGAAGAGATTGAACAATTAAAGACACAAATAGAATCTAAGCAATCAACACGTCCGAATTATTCGAGAAGAGATCAAAGTAATTCGCATCAAGTACCATATGAGCGTGAGTGATTAGTCAGATAGGAGAGATGCTATGTTAACAATTATTATTCTTATTGCCTTACTTATTAGTTTCTATACAGGCTATCGTCGAGGTTTAGTATTACAACTGATTCGTTTAGTTGGGTATATTATTACCTTTGTACTTGCGACACGTTATTTTCAACCATTATCTGAGATTGTCGAAATGCTCATACCATTTCCCTCAGTTCAACCGGATACAGATTTAGCTTTCTATGATGAAGCAACGAGCTTTTTTATTGATGAAGCTTTCTATCGAGTGATAACTTTTATCCTCATCGGTTTAATTGGTTGGGTTATTACTAACTTTTTATCTTTATTATTCACTCGTGTCATGTATTATGATTTACTCAACCATTTAAATGCTATTGGTGGTGGCGTAGTGAACGTTTTAATTACCTATGTTATTGTCTTTTTCTTTTTATTCGTTCTATCACTGATTCCGATTGAATTTATACAACAACAGTTTGTTGATAATCCGATAGCTTATCAAATAGTGTCGAATACGCCATTTTTCTCAAACTTTGCTGCAGAAACTTGGTTCAATTTCAATCCATTTTCTTAAGAAATAGCGGTGTTCCTATGAATGGCATAGGGACACTTTTTTTGTTATAATATATAGTTGATAGTAAGAGATAGAAAGGAATGATGTTTTCTGTGAGTAATGAGAAGATTTTTGACACATTAGAATTCGACAAAGTACGTCAACGTATCAAACAATATACTCAAACAGAACTTGCTCAGAGTAAGATAGCTAATATGAAACCATCGAATAATTACGAAACGATTCAAAAGTGGCAAGATGAAACTGAGCAGTCACTGAATCTATTGTTGCAGGATCGTCTTATTCCGGTACCCCGGTTACGATCATTGGATCAACCTTTAAAGAGATTAGAATTAGGTGCCAGTCTCAATGGTAGAGAACTCGCAGAAGTTGGTAAGTTGTTAACGTCAACGAAGCAAGTCATTCAATTCTTTGAAATTTTAGCTGATGATGAGAAATATTTCCCGGCATTACAAGCCTGGGTAGATCGTTGTATTCATCTGCCAGAAGTTGAGAAGCTAATTCATAATGCCATTGATGAAGATGGAAGTGTCTTATCTTCGGCATCGAGTCAATTAGCATCTATAAGAAGAAATCAATCCAATACAGAACAACAAGTGCGAAATCAATTGAATCAAATTTTAAAGAGTCGTGCGAATCAATTAACGGATACTTTAATTACAATTCGTAACGGGCGCTATGTTGTTCCGGTGAAAGCAGAATATCGTAATCAAATGGGCGGAACAGTCCACGATCAGAGTAGCTCTGGGCAGACTTTATATATGGAACCACAAAGCGTGGTAAATTTAAATAACCGTTTAGCGGAATTAAAAGTTGCTGAGCGAAAAGAAATCGAACGGATTCTGGATGAAATATCACAGAGCTTAATGCCATATACAAATGAAATTCGAACAAATCAAGAGATGTTAGCTCAATTAGACTTTATTCAAGCTAGAGCAGGGTATAGCCGTGAAATTGACGCGACTAAGCCAATCTTATCAAAAGATTTAATCGTTGCCTTATGGCAAGCGAGACACCCGCTCATTGCATCCGAAGATATCGTTGCGAACGATATTTTACTTGGAGAAGAATATAAGGCTTTAATTATTACCGGACCGAATACGGGTGGTAAGACTATCTTGCTTAAGACGTTAGGCCTATTGCATTTGATGGGACAATCAGGCTTACATATTCCAGCTGAAGCTGGCAGTCAAATAGGTGTGTTTGATAATGTTTATGCCGATATCGGTGACGAGCAATCGATTGAACAAAGTTTAAGTACGTTCTCGAGTCATATGACAAACAATGTGAGAATTATTAACGATGCGACGCATGAATCTTTAGTTTTATTTGATGAGTTAGGTTCAGGGACGGATCCGCAAGAAGGTGCTGCATTAGCGATGGCGATTCTTGAACATTTTAGAAAAATGGGTACAACCATTATGGCAACGACTCACTATCCTGAATTGAAATTATATGCCAATGATGCTAAGGACACAATTAACGCGAGTATGGAATTTAATTCGGACACATTATCACCGACATATCGCTTATTAATAGGTGTCCCGGGTAGATCTAACGCACTCGAAATTTCTAAACGTTTGGGACTGCCAGATACGATTCTTCAAACTGCTCAAGAAGGTGTATCTAGAGATGATCAATCCATTAACGAGATGGTGGCTAATCTTGAATTTGAACGCCGTTCAGCTGAACAAGATCATATGAAAGCAGAGAAGTTCCTGGATGATGCAGAACAATTACATAAAGATTTACGACACGAATACAATCGCTGGTTAGAGCAAAAGAGTAAGATCGTTGAAAAGGCGAAGCGAGATGCTAATGAACTCGTGCGCGAGAAACAGGATGAAGCAGAAAAACTATTAAGTGAAATAAGAGAATTACAACTCGAACAAGGACAAAGTAATACGATTAAAGAACATGTACTTATTGATAAGCGATCATCCTTTGATGACTTGAAATTGCCAGAAGAACTTAAGAAGAATAAAGTGCTTAAACGTGCGAAAGAGAAGAAGAAACTTAAACCTGGTGATGACGTAGAAGTTCTTTCATATGGCCAAAGAGGCTCTATTGTTGAACAATCTGGAAAAGATGAATACGTTGTTCAAATGGGAATATTAAAGATGAAAATTGCCGAGAAAGATTTAGAACCACTTAAGAAAGTTGAAAAACCAACGAAAGTAAACGTCCAAAGAAATGTTGGATCAAAAGTTAAAACGACACTCGACTTACGTGGCCAACGTTATGATGCGGACTTATCCAAATTAGAAGAGTATTTGGACTCTGCCTTATTATCAAATCATCCAATGGTAACAATTATTCATGGTAAAGGGACAGGTGCTTTAAGAAACGGTGTTCAAAAAGCACTTAAAGAGCATCCGCAAGTCGATCGCTTTGAATACTCACCACCAAACGCAGGTGGCGATGGGTCAACGATTGTTTATTTTAAATAATAAGTTTAATCATTATAATAAGTATTTGAGCAATTAGATAGTCTTCAATACTATGAGATGTTATAATAGTTTTATGAAAAGGGAGGAATGTAAACATGACACAAGCAATATCTGATGATCAATTTAATGCAAAAACAGATGAAGGGATTACCTTAACGGACTTTTGGGCACCTTGGTGTGGTCCATGTCGTATGCAATCACCTATCGTGGATGAATTAGCTGAAGAAATGGACGACGTTGAATTTTACAAAATGAACGTAGACGACGAACCTAAGACAGCTCAATCATTTGGAATTATGTCAATTCCAACACTTTTAATCAAAAAAGATGGCGAAGTTGTTGAAAAATTAGTAGGATACCACGACAAAGCCCGTTTGACTGAGATTTTAAATCAGTACATATAAATAGATAGATTAGATTTTAGCATTCATCTTACTTTTAAGGTGAATGCTTTTTTTGATTTTTGAGAAAAATGAGATATACTGATAGTATTTCTATAAGTCAAAAGGGACTTGAATTCCCTCTAGTTATATAAGGAAAACTAGACTATAATTGATGTGAGAGGTGGATGAAAAGATGTCAAAAAGAGTTTTAGTCGTAAATGATATTCCAGGAGCAGGTAAAGTAGCTGCAAATATAAACATTCCAATATTATCCGCTGGTGGATTGGAAGTATCCATTCTTCCTACAATGTTTGTATCAACCCAAACAGGGGAAAGTTATGCCAATATTATTCGTCATGAAATGAATGAAGATTTCAAACGAACGGTTGAAGTTTGGAAGGCAAATGACATCCATTTTGATGTCATGATGACTGGGTATTTTTCAACGACAGAGCAAATTGAATTATTTACCCAATATTATCGTGAGGAGAAACGGTTGAATCCAGAACTAATCTTGTTAATGGATCCGATTATGGCTGATCATGGGAAATATTATCCCGGTTTTGACCACAAAATCGCCGAAAAATTCTCAGCTTTAATGAAAGAAGCGGATATTGTCTTTCCAAATATTACAGAAGCTTGCTTTATTACGAATACGCCTTACTCAGAATCGATGACGGTTGAAGAGTTAGATAAAGTGAGTCTTAAATTAATTGAGTATGGTGCGAAGCATGTGGCTATTACTGGCGTTCGTTTACCTGATAAAATGCCAGATCAAATAGGCTTTTATGTTAGAGGACACAATGATTACCAAAAGTTACTGATGCATAGATATTATCCGCAACATTTCTTTGGTACCGGAGATATTGTCGTGAGTTCGACAACGGTTTGGTATAGTAGAGGGCTTTCCATTGAAGAGTCTCTAGTGAAGACAGGAAGCATTATTGAGCAATCATTAGACAATACGTTAGCCTTGAATCGAGATATCAAATGGGGAATTTATTTCGAGCCAACTTTAAAGGAATTCTTCCCACAATAAAATATAGAAAGGAATTTTTTAATGAAAGATGTAACTGATACATTTAACAACAGGAAGTGGAAAGATTCTTTCCAAAACAGGATGTCCAAAAATAAATTAAGTGGAGGGAAAGTACGTTATTTATATATTATACTAGTGATTTTAATAGCTCTTTACTACTATATTATGCTTCCGCCATTACATTATGCTTCACTTGATTTTTGGATTTTCTTATTCCTTATTGCAGCTGGTGTTTTAATTATTGAATTGTTAGCAGATAGTGTAAAAACATTTTCTAAACTTAAAAACGGTGAAACTGGCTTTAGTATGCCAAAATTCTCTCTGAAATATAAATTATTAGTGTACCCATGGCCAATCTTATTAGTTATTGGTGTGGTTACTTACTTAGTCTTATCACCTGTATTCTTTTCGGATGGGTATTCAAATATGATTACAGTGGATCAAGCTTCTTTCGAAGAAGATTTTCCTGAGACAAATATCAATCAAATTCCTTTAGTTGACCGTGATACGGCTGAACGATTGGGGAATAGACAATTAGGTAATATAACAGAACTTGTTTCTCAATTTGAAGTAGCTGAAGATTATACACAAATTACAATTGATTCCGCTCCTTACCGTGTATCACCACTAGAATATGCTGGTTTCTTCCGTTGGTTAAATAATTTTCAAACAGGGATTCCACATTATATCCAAGTTGATAATGTCACGGGTGAGGTTCAATTACAAACACCACCTGAACCTATTCGCTATAGTCACTCAGAAATTTTAAACCGAGACGTCATGCGTAAATTACGTTTTTCAAATCCATTTGCATTATTTGAAGCACCAACGTTTGAAATTGATGATGAGGGAAATCCTTTTTATATCGCTTCAACATATACGCGTAATTTCTTTATAAGAGAGCCAGAAGTAAATGGTGTCATTGTGTTGAATGCGACGACTGGTGAAACAAATACGTATTCTTTAGAAGAAATACCAAGTTGGGTCGATCGAGTGTATGGTGCAGATTTAATTATGCATCAATTGACGATGCAAGGTCACTACCGTAACGGATTCTTTAACTCACTATTTGCTCAAGAAGGAGTGACAGAACCAACAGCGGGATATACATATTTACCAATCGGAGATGATTTATATCTGTATACAGGTATTACATCCGTAGCGGCGGATGAGTCGAATATTGGTTTCGTGTTAGTAAACTTAAGAACAAAAGAAGCCCAAATGTATCCTCTAAGTGCAGCTGAAGAATTCTCAGCAATGCGTTCAGCGGAAGGTAGTGTTCAAGAAACAAGCTACACAGCGACATTCCCATTACTTATAAACATTAATGGAAATCCGATGTATATCCTTACATTGAAAGATAATTCCGGCTTAATTAAAGAATATGCTTTAGTTGATGTTCAAAACTATCAAAGTGTTTATGTCGAATCAAGTGTGTCTCAATTAATGCAAGCTTACGCAGTTGATAATCCATTAGACATTGAAGAAATCGAAACTGAAGATGACTTGAATGAATTTACAGGAGAAGTGGATGCTGTTCAAGCGGTTGTTGTCGAAGGAAATACGGTTTATTACTTTACATTTGATGGAACAGTTTATAAAGCTGATATCTCATTAAATGATTACTTACCGTTTTTAGAAGCAGGAACAGAAGTTGACTTTACAGCTACAGAGTCTGGAGAAGTCAGAGAAATTGAATGGTAAACATTATTATAAATTAAACACAGGACCTACATATTTGAAAATATGTGGGTCTTTTTACTTAATTATGATAAGGAATATAATTTGGAATATGAATATGAGTTCGATATACTTAAACCATTAAAGGAGGTTATTATGTTAACAGTAAGCAATTTAGTGAAAAGCTTTGGCGATTTACGAGCAGTCGATGGCGTATCATTTGAGATTGAGGATGGAATAATTCTAGGAATGATTGGCCAAAATGGATCTGGTAAAACGACAATCTTTCGAATGATTTTAGATTTTTTAACTCCAGAAGAAGACGGTAAGGTTAACTGGAACGGCGAAAAATTGGGCAATAATTTGTATGATAATATCGGTTATTTACCAGAAGAACGTGGATTATATGAAACAATGACCATCGAACAACAAATCACCTATTTCGCCCAATTGCGTGGAATGCAAAGAGATGATATCGATAATAAAATCGATGAATGGATGAAAAAGTTTGACGTTAAAGGAACACGAACAGATAAGATTAAAACTTTATCTAAAGGGAATCAGCAAAAGGTCCAGCTCATTGCGACGTTAATTCATGAGCCTAAATTAGTTATCTTAGATGAGCCCTTTAGTGGACTCGATCCGGTGAATGCTGAGTTATTAGAACAAGGCATTTTAGACTTGAAAGAAAAGGGTAGTGCAATCATCTTCTCAAGTCATAATATGAATAATGTCGAAGAGATTTGTGATAAATTAGTCATGATTCATCACGGAAAACAATTATTGTATGGTGAAATTAATGAAGTGAGAGAAAGCTTTGGAAGAACATTTATCTATATAGAAACACCTGATTGGACACTTGAAGAACTCAAAGAATTAGAAGGGGTCATCGATGTGAAGGAAACGAGAAAAAATCAATATACATTGAAACTCGAGGATGCATCTTATGGTGAACCTTTATTTAAAACAATTTCTAAAGGTGAATACTTACCGAAGTTTAGTCAACAGCCACCGACATTAGAGGAAATATTTAAGATGAAAGCAGGTGAAGCCATTCATGAATAGATTAGGAGTTATAATTAAAGAAGTCTATCGAAAAAATGTCCTATCTTGGTCATTTTTTTGGATGATTGTCTCACCAATTATAATGGTAGGTGTTGTGTTAGCTATTGGTTATTTCGTCGGCAGCAGTCAGTTAGATTCATCTGTGGGTAATATTGCGGTGATTGATGCGAATGCTGAAGTCCAAGAGATTATTGAAGAAGTTAATACTGGAAATCAAATACAATATGATTTTGATCGTAGTCAAGCAGATGAAGCTTTACAGACCGATGACATAGACGGTTATTTAATATTTGGAGATGATGTTTCTAATCCAATGTATTACCGCAAAACTACAAGCAAAGATATTTCATTAGCACCTTTTGAAGAAGCCTTAAGTCAATATAATTTCGTCAATTCAGCGGAAGAAATGGGCTTGACCGGTGAACAATTAACTCAAATTCAAGATACAGCCGTATCGATTAATAGTATTAACGTGAGTAGGAATGAGGCCGGTGAAGTCGTTGAACAATCTGCTCAAGATCCTGTGATGTTTGTAAGGATTGGGATTGCTTATGCTGTTTCAATTATTGTATTCATATTTATTATGAATTATGTGAGTATTATTTCTCAAGAAATCGCGGTTGAAAAAGGGTCGAGAATTATGGAAATTATACTTTCCAGTGTATCACCTACCGCTCACTTCCTAGGGAAATTGATAGGGATATTATTAGTGATACTGACTCAAGTCGTTATTTATATTGGTTTGTATTTCTTAATTTCTTTTGTTTTACGTCAATTGAATCTACTGGATTCTTTTGAGGGGTTAAATATTGGTGAACTGTTACAAGGTAGTAGTAATGTTGTTATCTTAGGTATCGTCTATGCCATCAGCGGTATATTAATTTATACTGTTCTTGCCGGATTCTTAGGTTCATTAGTATCTAAGACTGAAGATGTTAATAAGATGATTACACCGATTATATTCTTAGCTCTAGGTGGTTTCTATGTTGGGATGTTTGCACTGAATTCAACGAATAATTCCTTAGTTCGAATTACATCGCAAATCCCATTATTTACACCATTTATCATGCCGTTTAGAGTCGCTGCAGAAACTGTAAGTTCAACTGAAATCGCCATTTCAATTGTGGTTTCCGTCTTATTTATGGCCTTTGTACTTTGGTTCTCACTTCTGTTCTATAAGAGCAATGTTCTAATCTATAGTGATAAAGGGATGGTGAATGCCTTCAAGCGTTCATTTGCCTTATGGAAAAGTGAAAGAGCAAGTAAATAGAATGTGTTTAAAGAAACAATCCAGTCACACGGGTTGTTTTTTTGTAAAATTTTAGGCACATTTTTTAGCATTATTTTGTAATCAGCGTTATACTATAAGTTAATAATTATTTGTTTACTTTCGGAGCGATTTATTCACTCCACTTAATATCGATGTGATATTATTAATACGGTACTATTAGAAAAGAGATGAAAGTATGAAAGAATTACCCATTGGCTTTATTGATTCAGGGTTTGGTGGTTTAACGGTTGTAAAGCAGAGTTTAAAACAACTACCTAATGAATCAATCATCTATCTAGGTGACAGTGCACGTGCACCTTATGGGCCGAGATCATTACAAGAAGTTAAACGATATATATGGCAGATGACGAATTACTTACGCGAAAAGGGCATCAAAATGCTTGTCATTGCTTGTAATACAGGGACAGCAGCTGCGTTAGAAGAGATTCGAGCAACATTAGCTATTCCAGTTGTTGGTGTGATTCATTCTGGTTGTCGTACAGCTATTAAGAATACGACCGGCGGACACGTCGGTGTCATCGGAACCCAAGGAACAATTAATAGTAATATGTATGAAGAGGTGATGCTTGAAAAAGCTGACACACTCAATATTACGAGTATCGCTTGTCCTGAATTTGTTGAACTCGTTGAGTCTCAAAATATTGAAACGGACGAAGCTCTTGATATTATAAATCATCGATTAGAACCCTTAATAGAGGCGAAAGTAGATAGCCTTGTTCTAGGATGTACACATTATCCCTTACTGATTGACAAGATTCAAAAGGTCATGGGACCAGAGGTTACTTTGATTGATTCTGGGGTTGAAACGATTAATGAAGTGAGTACCTTACTCGACTACTTTAGTTTAAGTCGTACCGCAGAAGAAGCAGCACTCACACCAGCAACGCAAGCAATTTATACGACAGGCAATGCTTCGGAATTTGAAACATTCGTCCGTCAATGGTTAAAGCAACCCGAACTCAAAGTTCAAGAATGTGATATAAAAGGAGAGATTATCGTTGATTGTTATGATAGCTAGTCATAATCAAGGGAAAATAAAAGAATTTAAAGAGATGTTCAAAAACACTGATATCGAAGTAAAATCATTATTAGATTACCCTGACGTTGAAGAAGTTGAAGAAACTGGAACAACATTTGAAGAAAATGCGCGTTTGAAAGCTGAAACAATTGCCAATGAATTACAGGTCATTGCTTTAGCCGATGACTCAGGCTTAGTTGTTCCATCATTAAACGGCGAACCGGGGGTATATAGTGCAAGATACAGCGGCGAACCGAAAGATGATCAACGAAATAATCAGAAATTATTAACCGAGATGGCAAGTTTTGAAGGGAAAGACCGCCAGGCATACTTTCAATCGGTATTAGTATTAGCTTATCCAAATAATGAAAGTCTAGTGGTTGAAGGAAAAGCTCAAGGTTATATTCTCAAAGAATTAAGTGGCGACGATGGATTCGGCTATGACCCATTATTTTATTATCCTGAGAAAGAAAAGACATTTGGAGAGATGATCCTTACAGAAAAAAATAAAATAAGTCATAGAGCGAAAGCAATGCAAGAATTAAAGAAAAAAATAGATAAATGGATGAAGGAGCTGGATATTTATGAAAATGATGATTTTAAGTGACAATCACGGACGTTGGAAAAAAGTATATGACATTGTTAAAGAAGTCAGACCAACAGTGGATTATATCTTCCATCTAGGTGATTCAGAGTTCGAACAAGATGATTCTATTTGGGAATTAATTGATGGTGCCGTAGAAGGGAATATGGACGGGAATCAATATTATCCAATGGAACAAATCATCGACACACCAGAAGGAAAAGTGTACTTAGTACATGGACACGTTCAAAGTGTTAATCGTACAAACAGCGCTGTCATTGAATTAGCTAAAGAGCGCGGAGCGAACTTTGTGTTTCATGGTCACACGCATCAATTAAAGAGTGAATTGATTGATGATGAATTACTATTAGTTAATCCAGGTAGTTTAAATAATTCAAGAGGGATTCATCCATATAAAACATATGCGATTGTTAATGTAACTAATGATGAATATGAAGTGACGTTCTATGATGAGGATATGAAACTACTAGAAGAATTAACACACACCTATCCAAGATAAAAAAATGCGATGAGTTTTTAAGCTCATCGCATTTTTTTATTATGTTTCGTCGTAAACAGAACTTGGAATTTTGAAATCTTGTTCTTGTAGAGCAAATAAATATTCACGATAGAAAATACTTGTATGCATATAATCTTCTCCCGTTGCTACAGTAAAAGCAATACGGTAATTGAATGTTTGATCAACTCCACGAACGAAACCAACAATGGTAGGTTCATCGCGCATGACTTCATTGTATTTTTCATAAATCATTTGAGTTATATCTTCCATTTCTGCTTCAAAAGTTTTAAATTCAGTTTCGTCTGCTACTGGGATTTCAATCGTAACTTGACGCGTACTACGGCTTTTATTGTTAACCGTTGTAATTAGGCTATTGGGAATATAAAACTTATCCCCACTAGCTGCCTGAATGGTTGTTGTACGTATACCAACATCCTCAATTGTACCAGTAATTTCTTCCGCTGGAATTTGCACAAAATCTCCCACTTCAAAGTGATTCTCAAAGATAATGAAGAAACCATTAATCATATCATTGATCAGGTCTTGGGCACCAAGACCAATCGCAACCCCAGCAATCCCAGCACCAGCTAATAACGTTCCAACAGGAAAACCTAAAGCTGTGAGTAAATAATATATAAATAGAAAGTATAAAATATACATTGAAAAGTTACGAAGTAAGGTATTAATAGTCTTAATTCGTTGGGGTGATTGCTTTCCTCTAATGCTAATACGACCTGCAGGGTTCGCATTAAAGAATGATTCGATAATGTATTTCACGACTAAAAAAATAATCGTAATGATTATTAAACGCAATAATATTGTTCCAAAATAAATAATATTCTCAGATGTTTCTTCTGGCATAAAATTCCTTAGAATTGCTTCTAAGTTTAATTGTCCGATCGCCAAATTATCACACTCCTTTACTAAAATATAACAGAATTAGCATGGTTTATATAGTTTTTTGCACGAGTAGGCTAATACTTCAAAAAATATAAATAAAAAAACTCTCAGAATATGTATCCAATTATTTGTACAATATCCTTAAAAATGATATATTTATCCTATAAGAACAGGGAAGGAGTGAGTTAGAAGTATGACAATAGGAGAATTAGCTGGAATTATTGCAGCGCTTGCATTTGTGGTATTAGTTGTATTTATTTGTTTAAATTTATCAAGATTATCACAAATTTTAAAAGATGTAAACGAAACGGTGGCAAAACTAAATACTACTATTGATGTCGTAACAAAAGACGTAGATAATCTATCGATCGAAGTTGAGGGGTTATTGAACAAAGCGAATACGTTAGTTGACGACGTAAATGGTAAATTAAGTAAAACAGATCCATTATTTGTTGCTATCGGAGATTTAGGTACATCTGTATCTGATTTAAATGATTCAACTAAAAATATGACTTCAAATTTATTGAAAGGGGTAGGGAAGAAACGCCAATCACCTATCGAAAAATTTGTAAATTCGGCTAAGGGAGTAGCACGCAAACGACCTTCAGCAGGAGAAGCGGCACCATCACCCAGAACAGAAACGTCGAATCGTCCGGTGACTAAACCAAAACCACCTGTACCAACGGTAGATTCATTAGAAAAAGAATTATATGAATCAGAATTATTTGATATTAAAAATAAACCAGCATCAAAGACAGCTGGAGAAATAACAATAAAAAACTAAAAGAATGATAATAGAAAGGATGATTTGAATGAGTAAAAATGGAGGATTTTTCTTAGGAGCATTATTTGGCGCTTCAGTAGCAGGAATTGCTGCTTTATTATACGCACCAAAATCAGGGAAAGAATTACGTCGTGATATTGCTGTAGAAGTTGACCAGTTTTTAGATAGTGCTGGGGAATATACAGACTATGCAGTAGAACGTGGTGTTGAATTATATGATGCTGCCTATGAAACAACTGAAGATATTAAAGTAAATCTAAAAGATTCAGCGGATCAATTTAAATCTCAATTTGACGATATTCGGCAAGAAGCATCAACAGAATGGAATCGTGTAAAAAGCGACATGAACGAATCCAAAGATGAATTAAGTAAAGATGCACAAAAATTAAAAGAAGATGCAGAAGACTTAGGAGATACAATTACTGTTGAAGCTGAAGACTTAGCAGACGATGTAAGTGACTCAGCACAACATGTAAAAGCGTCAACTGAAGACGCTGTTGATAACGTGAAAGATCAAGTAAATAAATAATTTATTACTAATGTGAGTGATACATTAATTTAATGGCTCTTTGTCAAATAGGGTTGATGACTCATTTTAATCAAGATCAAGCAGCATAGGTTGTTGCTTGATCTTTTTTATTTGTCTGAGGGACATATAATCGCGTCATAAGTAAAATACGGTCTCTAA
>NZ_JBGQRB010000048.1:0-15067 GCF_045528645.1 Ruoffia sp. FAM 20857 | reverse complement strand
TGAGACTAAAAAGTTTTTCTTTAGCTTAGAAAATCGATTAAAATATTTTAATTTCGATAAAGTGATCCAAAATTGAAAAATAACGACTAGAATAACTCAATATTTAAAAGTATGAATTATTCAGGATTAAGTAGATATGTTAAGTTTAGGAATAGACCTGAATTAGATTTTAGAAAATCTAGTTTAGGTCTTTTTTGTAAAAATTAAAAAGAATGGAGAATTATTATGAAACTTAGAAAAATCGGATTAACATTATTATCGGGATTATTACTTTCAACTACAGCTCTTGCACCTTCAGTGGCTTTTGCTCAAGATAGTATCATTATTGGTGGGAATTTAGAATTAACTGGGAATGCTGCTGCTTATGGTTCACCTGCGGCTGATGCAATTAATTTATTTATTCAACAAATTAATGATAATGGGGGTATCCTAGATGGTCGTATGTTAGAGGCAGAAATTATTGATAACCGCTCAGATTTAACAGAATCAGCATCAATCGCGACTCGTTTAGCTGGTAGTGAAGCCGTAGGAATTATTGGACCTACAGCAACAGGTGTAGCAAAAGCAGCTATTCCAATTACTAATGAAGCGGGTATCGCAAACATCTTCGCAGCGACTACAGGTGACGGATTAACATTAGCAGATGATGGATCATTATTGGAGTATATCTTCCGAGTGTGTTTCGAAGACTCATATCAAGGGTTAGCTGCGGGGGCTTATACAGCGAATGAATTAAATTTATCAAAAGCGGTTATCTTAACAGATCAAGCTTTAGACTACTCACTGGCCTTAGCTGATTCTTTCACTGAAACATTCACAGAAAATGGTGGAGAAATCTTAGAAACACAATCATATCAGTCAGGAGATACTGATTTCAAGGCTTTACTCACTTCGTTATTAGGTAAAGATTTCGATGTGTTATACATTCCAGGTTACTATACTGAAACAGGGTTAATTATTAAACAAGCAAGAGAGATGGGGATTACTCAACCAATTATCGGTGGAGATGGCTACCATAGTGATACATTAGTAGATTTAGCAGGGGCTAGTAATGCTACAGATGTATACTTTACAACTCACTTCTCTGAAGAAAGTGATAATCCAAAAGTTCAGGAATTTTTAGCTGATTTTGAGGAAATGTATGGCCGTTCAGCAGACACATTCTCAGCCTTAGGATATGATGCGATTGGTTTGCTTATTGATGCCATTGAAAGAGCGGGATCAACGGATAGAGATGCAATTCGTCAAGCTTTAGAAGAAACTGAAAACTTTGAAGGAATTACAGGAACATTCTCAATGGATGAAAACCATAATCCAACCAAATCTGCTTTAATGTTACGTCTAGAAAATGGAGAAATTGCGGAAGGATTTGAAGCTTCAGCAGGTGAATAAAAACTATAATTGAACAAACTGATAAAAAAATAGGAAGATTGACATTAATATGTCAGCCTTCCTATTATTTTATAGATTGAAATAATTTGCTAAGAAGTGGGCTAGCCCATCTTCATCGTTGGTAAATTCAGTGTGAGTGTCTGCAACACCCTTGATTTCGTCAGTAGCATTCTTCATCGCCACACCTAAACCAGCGTATTGAATCATTTCTAAGTCGTTATTCTCGTCTCCAAAAGCTAAGATATTCTCATTTGGAATGTGATAGAACTTGCTAACTTTATCCACAGCAACAGATTTGTTGATTCCTTGGCGAACGACTTCTAGAATCGGCAAGACGCCACCCCAAGTACGTACAGACACATCGTCACCGTAGCGAGCCATAATTCGATTTTCAATCGTTTTTTGCTTTTCAACGTCACATAGAATAGTTAATGCCGTTGGATTCTGAGTTAAGTTTGCGCGACTTAATTGACTAATTTCGGCTAAATCTTTAGGGAAGAAAGGACTATCCGGCAAATTCATTGATGAAGAAAATAGTCTATCCTTACCTTCAGCAATTAATAAATTGATATCTAAATTATCTTGATTCGCAAATAATTCAAAAGCGATTTCCTTATCCAATTCCTCATGATAGGCAGGTAAGAAGTGTGGCTTTCTTGGATGATGACAATAAGCACCATTAAAGTTTACCATTGGCGAATTGATATTCATTTCATTGTAAATATTGATACTATTTCTATATGGGCGCCCAGTAACAATCATGACGATATGTCCGAGCTCATCAAGCTTTCTTAAAATTTCAATTGTAAATCGAGAAAGTTTTGATTGATTATTTAAAGTTGTGCCATCTAAATCAATGGCAATAAGATGTTGATTCATATAAGAAACTCCTTTCATATATAGTTGATTATACTTAATTATTTTCAATCATACAAATGAATGTTTAAATTGTTTTTTCTTGTCATATTTCTGTACAATATGAGATATAAATAAATATAAATTATGGAGGAATTTTATGCGTCATATTACTAAGTCTTATTATATAAATGAAATACCCGTTATTGAAATTATCGATGCGAATTTAGAAGATAAAGTTGCACCATTAGCTATTTTTTATCATGGATTTACCGGTAGCAAGGACTCGAGTATGACCTTTGGTAATGAAATCGCTAAACGCGGTTTCCGAGTTATTATGCCAGATGCCCAACATCACGGTGAAAGACGTAAGTATGGAGTGGATTTGAATGTGAATGGTATCTTATTTTTTGAAGCTTTGATGAGTAACGTCAAAGAATTTCCAGAGATAGTTCACTATTATCGTTCGAAAGAATTAATCAAAGACGACTTTATAGCGGTAGCAGGTATGTCCATGGGTGGTATGACGACTTCATTAATATTCAAAGCAAATAAAGAAGTCAATGTTTCTGTAGTGTTAATGGGATCGCCTCAACAAATCAAATTTAACGATTGGATTGTTAATCAATATGTGAGTCATGGTGGTGAAATGGATCAATTAGCTCCAAATGCTAAAACAATCTATGAATATATGACCGAATACTTCAAGAAGTATGATTTGGGACTGGATCCAAAAGCTATTAATCATAGACCCCTATTATTCTGGCATTCTAAACAGGATCCAGTTGTCCCATACATCTACGCAGAAGAATTTGTGGAAGCTGCAACAAAAATCCCAGAAGGTAAATATGTTTACTTAAAATTAGACGAACACGGTGCCCATAAAGTACCTTTCATCGAAATGGCAAGGATGGCTGAATTTATTTCTGCTGCTTATAATGAAGAGGTTGAAAATGTTTATGAAGTAGCCGAAGAAAATTTCAATAAACTGTGGGGATAATCACTAAAGAAATTAAATATATCCCAATTTAAGTAAAACGCTTTAATTATTAATTGGAGCGTTTTATTTTACGTGATATTATAAATACATCAGATGATTGGGAGGATTAGCATAAATGAATCTTAAAACAAAAAGTAAACAAATTATTGAAGTCGATGGACTAAAATTTAAAGACTTAAATAACAACGGGGTACTGGATCCATATGAGGACTGAAGATTATCAAGTCGAGAGAGAGCTAAAAACCTTGTTCCATTAATGAATATCGATGAAAAGTTGGTATGTTAATGATTAATAAATTAGGTATGGGGAAAGCGAAAAAAGAAGGCAAAATACAGAAATCTTAGATGAAGTATTTAAAAAAAGCTGATGAAACATCTATGAAGTTACTAGATAAATATCCAACGACTGAAACGATTGAAAAAATACACATGCATCATTTTAACTTAAGAGATAAAAGGTGAAGGCTATAAAACCATTGATTTTTTTGAAAATAAAGTAAAAATGAATGGTTTGGATTCAGATATTCGTAAAGGATACATGTATATGGCTGACGTTGTGACAGATCCAGAATAGCAACGTACTGATGGAACATTTGGAGAAGAACCAGAATTGATTAGTGAAATTATTGCTCGCTTGATTAAAGGATTCCAGGGAGAGGAACTTAATGAAGACTCAATTGCACTAACAATCAAACACTTCCCAGGTGGTGGAGCAAGAGAGAACGGATTTGATCCACATTATAAATAAGGAAAATGGAACGTATACCGTACTGAAGGTAGTTTAGAAAATTATCATTTACCTCCATTCATCGAAGCTGCGAAACACAATCCAAGTTCGATGATGCCTTATTATTCAGCACCAACTAGTGAGAAAAGCCGTTTCCAAAGCTTTGATGGGGAAGCAATGCCATTTAAAGAAGTTGGAATGACATTTAACCATTACACTTTAAATCATTTATTGCGTGATAAATTAGGATTCACTGGATACAGTAACTCAGATCCAGGAATTATAGGTAAAACTGGTTGGGGTGTCGAAGACTTAACAGTTCTTGGTCGCTTTGCTAAAGCAATTAATGCTGGAACAGATTTAATCATTGGAACAAACCAAGTTAAAGACTTGAAAAAGCTATTTCAACTAACTTAATTTCACCACAAAGAATTGATCAAGCAAATGTGAATGTTTTGAGTGAGATGTTTGATTTAGGCTTATTCGACAACAAAAATTATGTTGGATACCAACCTGTCATGGATGAAGCAACTAAGAGAGAAGCTGAAGAAGCAGCATATCAAGCGCACTTGAAATCAGTGATATTATTAAAAAATAATAATGTATTACCAGTTAGAGGACAAAAACTATTCGTTAAAGCGTTTGGTAGAGGTGAAGAAGAAACTGAAAAATACCAAGAACTTCTATTAAAAAATGTGAAGGCATTAAATATCGAAATTATTGAGGATTATAAAGAAGCTGACATTGCAGCGTTATTCCTATACCCATTAAGTGGTTCATACTTTGATGCGACACCTGGTTTATTAGAATTAGAAATCTGTGAAGATAAGACGAATATTGCACTGAATGGCGACACTTATAAAAAAACAACTTTAAGTAATTTCTATGAATTAAATAAAATCGTAGGCTACATGAACGAAAACGGCAAAAAGTTGTGACATCAGTGAATATGATCTTGCCTTGGATTTTAGAGAATATTGAGAAGAAATCAGAAGCCTTACTTGTTGGTTATGATACATTCCCTGGAGCAGTGCTTGAAGTGATCCTCGGTCAATTCTCTCCAATTGGGAAACTACCTTTAACATTACCTAAGAATAGTAAAGTTATTGGAGTGGATGAATACGGCGTTTCAATTTCACGTAACGACGTACCAGGTTACGATAAAGATAAGTATATGCGTGAAGGAATGACTTATGCTTACGTTGATCAAGCAGGGAATGAATACCGAAGCGGCTTTGGTTTAAATTAATAGCATTTAATATTTTCCATAGAAAGTGCTTATCTTTTACTTAATACGTTAAAACGTTATAATGTAAATGAACTTAAAGATGAGATATGGGGTGAGTAGGTGGAGCCAATGTTTTGGAAACGAACGGAAGATTATTACTATTTAAAATTAGAAACTCATTATTTAGATATACCTTACTATAATCAGAAAAGACGCATCCGTGTGTTATTACCGAAAGATTATAAAAAAGATGTTGATGATGCTTACCCTGTATTGTATATGCATGACGGACAAAATGTATTTTACAGTAAAGAGGCATTTGTGGGTCATTCTTGGAAAGTTATTCCCACAATAAAAAATAATTTAGATTTACCTAGAATGATTATTGTTGCAGTAGATAATGCTAGTGAAAATCGATTGAATGAATATTCGCCATGGCCATCGGATCAAACGAAGACTGAAGAATTTCAGGATGTCGGTGGAGATGGGGCATTACATGCTGACTGGTTTGTTAACGAATTAAAACCCTTTATTGATAACAATTATCGAACACTTCCTGATAGAAAGAATACGTTACTAGCTGGGAGTTCAATGGGGGGCATTATGGCAGCCTATATGGGGAGTAAGTATCCAGAAGTTTTCGGAGTTCTTGGTGTATTCTCCTTAGCGTCATGGTTTAATGAGGAAGAATTTTTATCATTCATCAATGAGCATCCTTTAAACCCAAATACGAAAGTATATATACAAGTAGGAACAAGCGAAGGTGATGATACGGATGCTAATTTTATCGAAGGAAAGATGAATCAGCAATATATAGATTGTAATCTTCGATATTATAATGATTTACTTAAAATGAACCATCCAATCGATAATATTTGGTTACGAATTATGGCAGACGAGGAGCATCATGAATTTTATTGGGCAAGGCATTTTCCAGAATTTTTAAAATTTGCCTTTGAGATTATCGAAGGAGATAATTAATAATATTTTTACTTTAAAATACTGGATTATCTGAAAACTTGCGTTATAATGTAAATCTCTAAGATATTTTAATAAAGGAGTTTTTATAATTAATAAACATCAATTTATAACACATACAATTGAATTAGTTGATGAAACCCATCCTTTGATTGCTCAGTTTCAACTTTCCTTAATGTTGCTAGTGCCAAGTAAGCTTATTGCGACGGATATTCGCACAGGCTTTCCAAACCTAGTTAGTAATGAGCGGATAATTATTGACCAATTTGTTCTGATGCAATTCGAAGATTACAACAATAATATCGATAGTCAAAAACTGAGACCCTTATTATATGCAGATAATTTCCTACAAATTATTGAAGATGATTTATTTAATTATTATCAGACACATGATGAGATAGAATTAATGAGTTGTAATTTGAATTTGTTTACCGATGTAAGATCAAATTCAACCATCAA
Organism: Ruoffia sp. FAM 20857; assembly: GCF_045528645.1. Classification (NCBI taxonomy): domain Bacteria; kingdom Bacillati; phylum Bacillota; class Bacilli; order Lactobacillales; family Aerococcaceae; genus Ruoffia; species Ruoffia sp. FAM 20857. The sequence continues at coordinate 8,428 of NZ_JBGQRB010000048.1, read as the reverse complement.
ACTATTTTCATCAAATACCGAAGATACAAGTAAAGATAATTAGCAAAAAAACTCCCTTAACGGGAGTTTTTTCTTTCTATTCAAATATTATGCTAAAGCTTCAACAATCGCTTTGTTAAATGCGTCGATATCTTCGGGTGTACGACTAGAAATGATTCCAGAAGGGTCGATAACGACTGCTTCATCATAGAAGTTAGCACCAGCATTTTTTACATCAATTGCGACTTGTTTCACACTTGTAATGTCTTTACCACGTAGTATATCTGCATTGACTAATAATTGTGGTCCGTGACAGATAGTAAAAATAGGTTTCCGTGCAAAAGCAAATTCTCGAACAAAATCAACGATACGATCGTCTTTTCTTAATTTGTCTGGAGAAAATCCACCTGGAATAAATAAAGCATCATAATCAGCTGACTTCACATCATCAATACTTTTGTCGATTGTAACTTCTGCTTCGCCTTGTTTCCCTTTGGCAGTATGTCCTGCTTCAGGTCCAATTGTTATAACCTCGTGACCTGCTTCTATTAATACATCACGTGGTGAAGTGAATTCAATATCCTCGAATAAGTCTGTTATTACTGTAGCCACTTTTGCCATTAATAAACTCCTCCTTTGAGTATACTACGCACAGTTTAACAAACTGTTGTATAAATGCAATTGATTTGCCTATAGGATTAAGTATACTGAGTGTTTAATAAGAAAGAATATCCAGTATCTGATATAATTAAAATAAAAATGAGGAGGTGTGTTTAAAGTGAAAATAGCTTTAATCGCACATGATAAGAAAAAAGATAATATGGTTAATATCGCGGTAGCTTATCGCCATATTTTGGCAAAACATGAATTGTTTGCTACTGGGACAACAGGTCAAAGAATTATTGAGGCGACAGGTTTAAACGTTCATCGTTATAAATCAGGGCCATTAGGTGGAGACCAACAAATTGGTGCAGCAATCTCAGATGATCGTATGGACTTAGTTTTATTCTTAAGAGATCCTTTAACTGCCCAACCTCATGAACCAGATGTGTCTGCCTTATTACGTCTTTGTGATGTTTACGATATTCCATTAGCTACAAATATGGGGACGGCTGAGATTTTAATTCGTGGATTAGAAAGTGGATTAGTTGATTGGAGACATGTGCGTCAAACTCAAGAACACAAACAAATCGATATTTAATTGATACCACTAGGAGGTATGTGAGTGAATAATTTAAAACAAATGGTATTGGATCATGGAAAAGTTTATCCTGGAAATGTCTTAAAAGTTGATTCATTCTTAAATCATCAAATAGATCCACATGTGATAAAAAAGTATTGAAAGCGATTTCTATGGATACTTTAAAAATAAAGGTATTACAAAAGTTTTGACCATTGAATCATCTGGAATTGCACCAGCTTTAATGGTCGCCTATCGTTTAGCTGTTCCAATGTTATTCGCCAAGAAAGCTTTACCGATCACAATTAAATCAGAAGATAAATATGAAACTCTGGTTCATTCATATACAAAGAACACATCAAGTAACGTGTTTATATCAAAAGAATATCTTGATAAAGATGATAAAGTATTGATTATAGACGATTTTCTAGCTAATGGTGAGGCTGCAGCGGGGTTAGTAGATTTAATTGAGCAAAGTGGGGCTGAAACGGTTGGCATAGGTATATGTATTGAGAAATCTTTCCAACCCGGTAGAGAAAGATTAGAAGAAGCTGGATACGATGTTTATTCAATTTGTCGTATTAAATCATTAAGTGACGGAAAGATTGAATTTTATGAATAAAAAAAGGAAAAAAATATTTGACCTTTACTGACCAATGGTATATAATAAATATAGCCTCAAGAGGGGCTTATACTTATACAAAAAAACATTGATCAATTTTGACCAATAGAAAGGCTGTGTAAATATGATTGATAAATTAACAACCACTATGCAACAAACAATTGGTGAGGCACAGCAAGTAGCCATAACACGGCAACATCAACAAATAGAGATTGCACATTTATGGTTAATTATGCTACAAGCAGACCATTTTGCTTATAAATTATATAGTGAACAAAATATCCCTATGAATCAATTTGTTCGTCTTGTTGAAGATGAAATTGATAAAATTTCCCAAGTGAGTGGGAGTAACATACAATATGGACAAGGTATTAGTCAGAATTTAAACCGACTACTACAAGATGCAACAACCATTGCAGCGGAATATAATGACGAATATCTATCAACAGAAATCATTCTGTTGGCTTTATATAAACAAAAACATAATCCAATTGTTAAATTTTTAATAGATAATGGCTTAACTGAGCAAAAATTTAAAGAAAGAATTGAAGAATTGAGAGGAGGAAATCGTGTGACATCTCAAAATCAAGAAGAAACATATGAATCTCTAGAGAAATATGCAATCAACTTAAACGAAGCCGTTAAATCAAATAAAATGGATCCAATCATTGGACGTGATGAAGAAATTCGTGATGTAATTCGAATTTTATCACGTAAATCTAAAAATAATCCAATCTTAATTGGGGACCCAGGTGTAGGTAAAACAGCGATTGTTGAAGGACTAGCACAAAGAATCGTTCGCAATGATGTACCTGAAAACTTAAAAGAAAAAACACTTTATTCTTTAGATATGGGTGCATTGATAGCCGGAGCAAAATATCGTGGAGAGTTTGAAGAACGCTTAAAAGCGGTATTAAAAGAAGTGAAAGATGCAGAAGGGCAAATACTTCTATTCATTGATGAAATTCATACAATTGTAGGTGCAGGTAAAACTGAAGGTTCAATGGATGCAGGGAATCTCTTAAAACCGATGTTAGCTCGTGGTGAATTACACTGTATCGGTGCAACGACACTTGATGAATATCGACAAAACTTTGAAAAAGATAAAGCATTAGAAAGACGCTTCCAAAGAGTGATGGTTAATGAACCAAATGTTGAAGACACTATCTCAATATTACGTGGTCTAAAAGAACGTTATGAGATTCACCATGGTGTGAATATCCATGATAATGCTCTAGTGGCAGCAGCAACACTTTCAAACCGTTATATTACTGATCGTTTCTTACCAGACAAAGCGCTCGACTTAGTGGATGAAGCTTGTGCAACAATTCGTATGGAATTAAATTCGGTTCCACTAGAAATTGACCAAGTAAATCGTCGTTTAATGACTTTAGAAATTGAAGAAGAAGCATTGAAAAAAGAAGACGACGAGGCAAGTAAACGACGTTTAGAGATTCTTCGCGAAGAATTAGCGAACTTACGAGAAGAAGCGAATGATTTGAAAGCACGTTGGGATATTGAAAAAGAAGAAACTAATAAGTTACGTGATAAACGTGAACAATTAGATCAAGCCCGTCATGACTTAGAAGATGCAGAATCTGAATATAATTTAGAAAAAGCGGCTGAATTAAGACATGGAATTATTCCTGAATTGGAGAAAGAATTAGCAGAAATCGAGAATGAACATGTTGAAACAGAAGTACAAAGTCGTTTAACACAAGAATCAGTAACTGATGCAGAAATTGCTAAAGTTGTTGGCCGTTTAACTGGTATTCCAGTGAACAAAATTGTCGAAGGTGAACGAGAAAAATTATTGCATCTTGATGACGTTTTACATAGAAGAGTCATTGGTCAAGATGAAGCCGTTCGACTTGTTCATGAAGCAGTGCTTAGATCACGAGCTGGAATTCAAGATCCGAATCGCCCAATTGGCTCGTTCCTATTCTTAGGACCAACGGGTGTTGGTAAAACAGAATTAGCTAAAGCACTTGCTGTGGCATTATTCGATTCTGAAGACCATATGGTCCGACTTGACATGAGTGAGTATATGGAGAAACATACGGTGTCTAGATTAGTGGGTGCCCCTCCAGGATACATTGGACATGATGAAGGTGGACAACTGACTGAGGCTGTTCGTAGAAATCCGTACACTATCATTCTATTGGATGAGGTGGAAAAAGCCCATCCAGATGTTTTCAATATATTACTTCAAGTATTGGATGATGGTCGATTGACCGATTCGAAAGGACGCGTTGTAGACTTCAAAAATACTGTCATAATAATGACAAGTAATATCGGGTCACACTTACTACTTGAAGGAGTAGAAGATAATGGCGAAATATCTCCAGAAACTGAAAATCAAGTAAATCAATTACTGCGTCAACAATTCAAACCAGAATTCTTAAATCGTATTGATGATACTGTTCTTTTCTCTCCCCTAACTTTAGACAATATGAGTGGAATTGTACTCAAAATGATTGAAAACCTTTCAAATAGATTGGCAGACCAACAAATAAAATTAGAAGTGACTGAATCAGCAACTCAATGGCTTGCTGAACAAGGTTACGATCCTATTTACGGAGCGAGACCTTTACAACGCTTCATAATGAAAGAATTAGAAACACCATTAGCTAAAGAAATTGTAGCAGGAAATGTATTACCAAATTCTGTGATTACTGTTGATGAAAGTGAAGGACAACTTACCTTTAACAGTACCGAAGCTATGGTATAACAGAAAAATGATTAAACCAGCGTATTGAAAAATGCGTTGGTTTTTTGTTTAGTTACATTTAACTATTACTGTATACCATACAATTGGTAATATGACTATATTGGAAAAAATAAATATGTTATATTAAAAGAATATAACGGAGGTGAAATATGAACAAAGTAAAAAAATATCGTTTTGATATTATTAAATATTTGTTTATAGCAGGTTTAATTGTATTGGCCATTGTTAATTTCGACAGACTAAAAAACATTTTTAGTTATTTATTGACAATTTCAATGCCAATTATTTTAGGTTTTATTATTGCCTATGTACTGAATATCCCGATGGTGATGTTGGAGAAACTGTATTTTCCCAATAGTGACAGTATTGTTATTAAAAAGACACGCAGACCAGTGAGTATTTTAGTATCTATAATAATAATTACTATCGTTTTGATTTTTATTTTGAATTTAGTGATTCCTCAATTGATATCAGTCTTTGGCCGAATTATTGAAATAATTCCACTCTTAGCGAATGGAATTCAAAACTGGGTGATAGAGAATGAAGAGATATTTCCCCCATTAGCTGAGTTTGTCGAAACTTTTCAAATTGATTGGCAAAATATCGTCACAAATATGATTTCTATTGCGAATCGTTTTACGACTAATATTATTGAGACAACACTTTCAACAGTGGGCTCTGTCTTTAGTATCGTTGTAAATTTATTTCTTTCATTGATGATTTCTCTTTATGTATTAATGTCTAAAGAGACTTTAGGGAGACAGTTTAGAATCATATCAGAAACATATCTACCTGAAAGAGGACATAAAGGACTAATGTATGTGTTAGAAGTAACTGATTTTTCTTTCCGACATTTTATCACAGGAGAGGTATTGGAAGCTTTAATACTTGGCTCACTTGTGACGGTTGGTATGTGGATTTTCCAATTTCCATATGCTTCAATGATCGGAGCATTGACGGGAGTAACAGCACTAATACCTGTATTAGGGGCATATATTTCTGGAGCCATTGGATTTATTATGATTTTCGTTGATTCCCCAATTCAAGCGTTAACTTTCTTAGTCTTTATTATTGTTATACAACAATTAGAGGGAAATCTCATTTACCCTCGTGTAGTAGGTGGATCGATTGGACTCCCGGGCTTGTGGGTATTAATATCAATAACAATCGGTGGCGGATTATTAGGGATTTGGGGAATGCTTTTGGCTGTTCCATTAGTTTCGACTTTGTTTAAGCTATTAAAAAATGACATAGAATACAGAAGGAATAATAGATATCAAGAGCAAGAGTATGTTGATGTCGTTGAAGAAATAAACGAATCGGATGAACTAAAAGTTAACGATTAGTAATTTAGTAACCGGTCAATATTTTACTGATATTTCATAGATATTTCTTCGGAAATCCTTATATTAGTGGTATAATGATTATGAGAGGAGGGTAAATATGATTGCAAGTTTATTAATAGGTATGTTGTTACTTAGCTTATGTCTATTTTACAGTCCCAAATGGCTGTACTTAGGATTAGCAGTAATAGCATATGGTTTTTATTTTGGAATGCCAGGTCAAAACTTACTCGTGTTCATAATTTTCTTACTAGGTATACTTATGTTAATTGTGGAGTTTTATGTTCCTGATTTCGGTATTATTGGTATGTTTGGTTTATTAGCCATAAGTATTTCTCTTTATATGCACTTAAACGACATCGGTGATGTAGTATTAACATTGTTAGCAATGATACTTGTGAGTGCGATTGGAATTTTTGTCCCAATAAAATTAGGTAAAGATTTAGCTATTAGTAATGGTTTTGTACTTGGGACTTCTTCTGAAAAAGAAAAAGGATACTCGAGTCATAAAGATTTTACATTTTTATTGGGTGAAAAGGGTGTCACAGTCACAGCGCTTAGACCTGTCGGACGTGGTGAGTTCGATGGGGAGTATTATGAGGTTGTTAGTTCTGAGGACATGATTCAAAGTGGGACACCAATTTTTGTTTCAAAAGTTGAAGGCGCAAAAATTTACGTAAGAAAGGAAATATAATATGAATAATTTTCAAAATAATGATTTTGAGGTGTCGTCTCTAATTTCGATAGGTATTATTATTGTTATTTTAATAATACTAATTTCTTTATTCTTTAGATTCGTACCCGTAGGCTTATGGGTTACAGCTTATTTCTCAGGTGCTAAAGTTTCAATCGGTAACCTAGTAGGTATGAGATTACGTCGGGTTCAACCGTCAGAGATTGTACGACCACTAATTAAAGCAACAAAAGCTGGACTTACATTAGATACGAACCAATTAGAGGCGCATCACTTGGCCGGTGGGAATGTCAACTTAGTTGTCGATGCACTGATCGCCGCTCAAAGAGCGAACATTGATTTGGTATTTGAACAAGCTGCAGCGATTGACTTAGCTGGACGTAATGTATTTGAAGCTGTACAAGTTTCAGTAAATCCGAAAGTAATTGAAACGCCACTTATTTCTGCCGTTGCAATGAATGGTATTGAAGTAAGAGCGAAAGCTAAAGTAACAGTTCGAGCTAATATCGAACGACTCGTGGGTGGTGCTGGTGAAGAAACAATTATTGCCCGTATTGGTGAAGGGATTGTAACGACTGTTGGTAGTTCAGAAAGTCATTCAAAAGTCCTTGAGAATCCAGATTCCATCTCACAAACAATTCTACGTAAAGGGTTAGACTCAGGTACTGCCTTTGAAATTCTATCCATTGATATTGCCGACGTGGATGTTGGACGTAACATTGGCGCGAAACTTCAAGCGGATCAAGCGATTGCTGATAAAAACGTTGCACAAGCTAAAGCCGAGGAGCGTAGAGCGTTTGCAGTTGCAGAAGAGCAAGAAATGGTTGCTGAAGTTCAACGTATGCGTGCGCGTGTGGTTGAAGCTGAAGCTGAAGTACCATTGGCAATGGCAGAAGCTTTCAAAAAAGGAAATCTTGGTGTCATGGATTACTACAACATGAAAAATATAGAATCAGATACATCAATGCGTGATTCGATTGCTAAAGGAACGAATTCATCCGAAGAAGGTAGAGAATAATGAATTTTCTAGTTGGTGTATGGCTAATATATTTATTAGGTTCGTTCTTATTTTCAGTGTTTGCACCAAGAATTAGAAATCAGCATAAGAATTATCAAGATTCAGGGATTGATAATCATGAATCGGTAGAGAAACCCATTACCAAGTCAACAAATAAAGAACAGTTACAACGTAAGTCTGATATTCGAGCTCGAAATGAAAGAGTTCAAGCTATGCGAAAAAGACATAATAATCAGAGTGACAATTCGAAGTTAGTGAAAAACATGTCTTTAAACCAATTAAATAATAGTTTAAAAAAAGCTAATAATGCGCTGAGAAATACTGAAATATCTTCTGAGCAAAGTTTTGAATCACAGGATGATTATCAAGTTGATTTTACAAAAATCGCTGATTATGACAATCCAATTGATCATTCTTATATGGAAGGGGAAAGTCCAGAGCAATATTTAAATGAATTAGAAAATTGGTACGCAGATGCTTCAATTGAAGATGTTTCATGGATGGAACTAGATAATACAAATATCCTCCAAGATGAACATACACAAAAAGCAGCCAGACCTAAAAATCAAACTGTCAATCATATGTATCACTCTATGAGAGATGGGACAAAGCTAAGAGAAATGATGATTTTCAATGAAATTATTAACAAGCCCAAGAGTCTTCGAAATAAATAATTGACATACTAAAGATGCGAACGAAACCAATGTATTTTCGGAATAGTTCGCATTTTTTTAATTTGATGAATTGTAAAATTAAGTGCGACAAATAAAGAAACCCATAACAGGTTCGTGTAAAATGTTAGTAACGACAAAAACATACACACGGAGGTCTGTTATGAGCTACACACATCTTACCATAGAG
>NZ_JBGQRB010000047.1:0-15079 GCF_045528645.1 Ruoffia sp. FAM 20857 | reverse complement strand
CTTCTAAATTTAAGGTAATATTTAATTGAGCCATAATAATCTTCCTTTCAATGTTTGTCTGTCAACTACATTGTACCAAAGAGATTATTATGGTTTTTTACTTTTACACAATTATATGGGCTTTATCTCGGTTTGTCTCAAGTTCGGTCAACTCAAGCCAAATGGAGTCGCCGTTTGTCTCGAATTCGGTCAACTCAAGCCAAATGAGAATGCGGTTTGTCCTGAGTTAGCTCAACTTAAGCCAAATGGAGTTGCGGTTTGCCCTGAGTTAGCTCAACTCAAGCCAAATGAGAATGCGGTTTGTCTCAAGTTCAGTCAACTCAAGCCAAGTGGACTTGTGGTTTGTCCTAAGTTCTTTCAACTCAAGCCAAATGGAGTTGTGGTTTGTCTTGAGTTCGGCCAACTCAAGCCAAATGGAGTTGCGGTTTGTCCTAAGTTCGGTCAACTCAAGCCAAATGAGATTGCGGTTTGTCCTGAGTTAGCTCAACTCAAGCCAAATGAGATTGCGGTTTGTCTCGAGTTCGGCCAACTCAAGCCAAATGGAGTTGCGGTTTGTCCTAAGTTCAGTCAACTCAAGCCAAATGGAGTTGCGGTTTGTCCTAAGTTCAGTCAACTCAAGCCAAATGGAGTTGCGGTTTGTCCTAAGTTAGCACAACTCAAGCCAAATGGATTTCGGTTTGTCCTGAGTTAGCTCAACTCAAGCCAAATGGAGTTGCGGTTTGTCCTAAGTTCGGTCAACTCAAGCCAAATGGAGTTGTGGTTTGACTAGAGTTCCCACCGCATCTTAAATTTTAGTATAATGGTATAACAATCAGTTAGAATTACAGGAGGTATTTTGATGAATGAAATTAAATGTCCCCACTGCGGGACACTATTTACGATTGACGAAGCGGGGTATGCAGATATTTTAGCCCAAGTTCGAACAAAAGAATTTAATGAAGAGATTCATGAAAAACTCGAGCAGATCAACGCCCAACATAAGAGTAATTTAGCTCTAATTGAGGAAAAGACGAAGAATTCCTTTGACAAGCAAATTACAGAAAAAGATAAAGTTATCGCTGATTTGGAGAATAAAACCGCTTCGCTAGAAAAAGACAAAGAACTCGAACTACAAAAAGCTTTAGCGGCAAAAGACAGAGAATTGACTGAGTTGAATGCGCGAATTCAAGCGATTGAAAATGAGAAGAAACTTGAATTGTCAGAAAGCAATGCAGCTAAAGAAAAAGCGCTGATGGAGTTAGAGTCTAAGATGACGCTTCAGGAAAAGGAACGGGAATTAGAGTTAAACTCAGTTAAGGAAAAATACGAAACAGAAATGAAGTTAAAAGACGAGACAATTGCATTTTATAAAGATTTTAAGGCGAAGCAATCGACTAAAATGGTTGGTGAAACTTTAGAACAGCATTGTGAAATTGAGTTTAACCGCCTTCGAATGACAGCTTTCAAAAACGCAGAGTTTGGTAAGGATAACGATATTAAATCCGGAAGTAAGGGCGACTACATTTATCGTGAGAACGATGAGCACGGCAATGAAATTATCTCAATTATGTTTGAGATGAAAAATGAAGGCGATGAAACGGCAACGAAGAAAAAGAATGAGCATTTTTTTAAGCAACTAGATAAAAACCGAAATGACAAAAAATGTGAATATGCGATTCTTGTCTCAATGTTAGAATCTGATAATGAACTCTATAATAATGGAATTGTTGATGTATCGTATGAATATGAGAAGATGTATGTGATTCGTCCACAATTTTTTATCCCGATTATTACACTCCTTCGAAACGCAGCGATGAATTCGCTAGAGTACAAGCAAGAAGTAGCTTTGATGCGTGAACAAAATATCGATATAACAAATTTTGAAGAGGATCTCGATACATTCAAGTCGGCATTCGCTAGAAATTATGATCTGGCAAGTCGAAAGTTCAAAACAGCGATTGATGAAATTGATAAGACGATTACGCATCTGCAAAAAACAAAAGATGCCTTAGTCTCTTCCGAAAACAACTTGCGATTAGCCAATAACAAAGCGGATGACTTAACGGTTAAGAAATTAGTTCGAAAGAACCCAACAATGAAAGCGAAATTTGATGCATTAAATTAAAAAAAGAAGCACTTGGAATCTATCCAGGCGCTTCTCTTTTTTTAAATTTTAATTCCATGTAAAAATAAATCGACAATACTTTCTATCGAGACGAATTGATAACGTTGCATGTCTGGGCTGATGTAAGGGGCAATCACTATAAAATAATGCGAAGCGATTTCCTCAGCAGTATGGTCCGGACGTAGCTTCGTCAAATTTTCCTTAAACAAATCTACAAAAGGTTGTTTGTAGCCATTTAAGAAGATAGTGTACAATTTGGTCTTACTCTCATCAGATAAATCAGATTCCATATCTTTCATCATTGTATAGATATCGACGGGATCGTTATCTTGGAGGTAGCGGGTCATACGGTTGAGACGCTCTTGTAATGATAAATGACTGTTATGGGCAATATAATTCAGTTGAATATTCACTTCATCTCCGAGTTGTTCTAGGACGGAAATGTATAAAGTCTCTTTATTTCGAAAATGATGATAGAGATTCGGCTGGGTAATCCCTACTTCTTTTGCGATGTGACGCGTTGAAGTTGCCTTGTAACCGTCGGTCATAAATTTTTTACGGGCAGTATCTATAATCATTTGTCTCGTTGAAATCTCTTTAGAGGTCAATATACTCGCTCCTTCCTTCTTTAATATTATACATCGAATTGTTGAATTTACTAGGTGAATACCAAAAAATATCTTGCATATGAAAAAATTGACTGATATACTTATCGCGTGATAAGTTAAATATAAAATTAGAGGTGAAGATATGTTTTTAGCTTGGAAAGAAATTAAATACGCCAAGACGCGTTTTTCATTAATCGTCGGTGTATTAGTATTAGTGAGTTATTTAGTTTATTTTTTAACTGGCTTAGCCTTCGGTTTGGCTCAAGATAACCGAACAAGTGTGGATAAATGGGAAGCACAAGCAATTGTATTGGCAGACGAAGCCAATTCAAATATTAATATGTCAATGATGCCACAAGGTTTAATCAATGATATTGAAGCTGACGAGATAGCCGTTCTAGGACAAACTGCAAGTGTTGTAAGTCGCGATAATCAGACTGAAGCTGAACAAGAAGAGAATAAAATTTCAGTGACATTCTTCGGAATTGATTCAGAGCAATTTATTGCACCAAATATCGTTGAAGGTGAGATGTTTCAAGAAGACTTTCAAGTTGTGGCAGATATTAGTATCCACGAAGAGTTTGGTATTGAAATTGGTGACGTTTTAAATCTAGCTGGACATGATGGACAAGTTGAAGTCGTTGGTTTTACCGACAACGCGAAATTCAATGTCGCTCCGGTACTATACACAACTGTTTCTACATACCAAGACGTGCGGTTCGAAGCAATCGATGATTCGGATGAAGGACGAGTGAGTGCATTTATTATTCGCGATGAGAACTTGGACAGTGTCGAGTTGGATAATGAAGACTTAGAGCTGTCAACAATCTCTGAATATATTGAAGAAATCCCTGGATACACAGCCCAAGTATTGACGTTTGGTTTAATGATTATTTTCTTAATTATTATTGCGGCTGTTGTGATTGGAATCTTCATGTATGTGTTAACTGTACAAAAATCAAGCATGTTTGGGGTGATGAAAGCCCAGGGTATTTCTACGAAGTACATTGCGACATCTGTTGTGAGCCAGACATTTATCTTATCAGTCATTGGTGTAGCCATTGGCTTGGTGCTTACAATGGGGACAGCGATGGTGTTACCGAGTACGGTGCCATTTGCCTTTAATATGTACTTTATCTTAATTATAACCGTATTAATTGTCTTGTTTGCCTTATTAGGCGCGTTCTTCTCAGTAAGAACGGTAGCCAAAATTGATCCGCTAGAAGCGATTGGATAGGAGGGATTCGATGAAGAAAGCAATTGAAGTAAAAAATGTGTCCAAAACATTCGATGATGGACGTAAAGAGATTACAGCCTTAAAAGATACGAACTTTTCGGTTGAAGAGGGAGAATTTGTTGCGATTATCGGACCAAGTGGTTCAGGTAAGAGTACATTTCTAACGATTATTGGAGGCCTTCAAGCGCCTAGTAAAGGGGAAGTCTTGATTAACGGCAACAAGTTCAGTGAAGAGAACGATAAGAAACGAACGAAGCTACGCTTTAAAGAAATCGGCTTTATCCTACAAGCATCTAACTTAATACCTTTCCTAACAGTTGAGGATCAGTTGCGTCTTGTGAATAAAATCGAAAAAAAGGCATTCGAAAAAGATCGAGTGGATTCCTTATTAGAACAATTAGATATTACGGACTTACGGGATAAATATCCGAGCGACCTTTCAGGTGGAGAACGCCAACGTGTAGCGATTGCGCGTGCCTTGTTCCATGATCCGTCAGTGATTTTAGCCGATGAGCCAACAGCTAGTTTGGACTCGAGTCGTGCGTTTGAAGTGGTTGAAATATTGGCCAAACAAACAAAGGAACAGAAAAAAGCAACGATTATGGTAACTCACGATGAGCGACTCATCAAGTATTGTGATAAAGTGTATTACATGGAAGACGGCGAGTTGCGCTTAGATACAGATAATAACAAATAGATTTAATGAAAAGAAAGAGAGCATTTTGTGCCATCTTTCTTTTTGTTTTTAGTATGATAAACCAAAAGATAAAGGAGGGCCTTATGAATAATAATGTAAGAATCGGTTATGCATGTTTAAATCCTGATATTAGCCAAGGTTTCAAGACATGCCGTTTTGATAATTTAACAAATGACAAATGGATTGAATTGATTGAGTGGAATCTGGCGATATTGGAAGAGATGATTACTTATACAGTGGATCACGGAATCGGTTTACTACGTCTATCGAGTGATCTCATTCCTTTTGCGACGAAGCCTAAAGAGGGTGTGGACCTGGATTGGAAAGAGTATTTTGAATCAACGTTCAATCGTATTAAAGACAAAATACAATCAACTCAGTTACGTATATCAATGCATCCAGGGCAATATACGGTCTTGAATTCCATGGATATGAATGTGGTCCAACGAGCGATTGACGACTTGGAGTACCATTCGGAATTGTTAGAACTACTTGGAGGCAATCAGACGAACAAAATCATTATCCATATTGGTGGGGTGTATGGTGATAAAGAAGCCGCAATGGCACGCTTTATTGACCAAGCCAATCAGTTATCTAAACGCGTGCGCGGGCACTTAGTCATTGAAAACGATGAGCGTTTATATAGTATTCATGATGTTCTTTCTATTAGTGAGCAGACCGGATTACCCGTTATTTTTGATAATTTGCATCATGAAGTGCGTCTTCCACTTGATGACACTCCATTGAGTGACTATATTCAAGCTTCCGGTCGAACTTGGCAGCCAGCTGATGGTCGTCAAAAAATTCATTACAGTCAACAAGCGCCTGGAAAAAAAGCCGGTGCCCATTCCGAGACGATTGCGATTCGACCCTTTATTGGATTTTTAGAGCAGCTTCCTCCTGATCAGCCGATCGATATTATGTTAGAAGTCAAAGATAAGAATCGGTCTGCAGAAAAGATACAAATCTACTTGGATCAAGATATCGTTGCTGCTGAGAAGTTATGGGCCAAGCGGAAGTATGCTGTGTTGGCGAAGTCGGCGAGCATTTATCAAAAGATACGTAACGTATTAAAAAATAAGGAAGATACAGACTTTATCTTATTTATTGAGCTTCTTGAACAAGCAGAGAGTGTGCCGGAAGATAAGGGTGCAGAAGTGAATGCCGCTCAACATATTTGGGGTTATTTTAGAAAACAAGCCACCAATAAAGAGGAAGCGAATTATCAAAAAATCCTCGCGCAATATCAAGCTGGAGACATAACAGTTCGTCAGTTACGTCAGTTCTTTAAGCGGTTGTTGAAGAAATATCCGAATGATTATTTGGAGAAGAATTTGTATTTTAATGAATAAAAAATGTGGAATTAAGAGAGGGGAGATATTATGTTAGTAATGAATCCAACGAAAAAAACATTACCTTTGTTTTCGCACATTGAGAAAGTAGACAATGAAAAAAGTGCCAAACATTTCTCAAAAATAAATCCATTTTATTCTTGGCATGCTAATTACGTTACAGTAAATCGTAAAAAGGTTTTGTTTTTAGTCAATGATTTAACCTTTTTACCGGTCGTTTTAGCGGATATCAATGCGACGGAGAAGAAACAATTAGATGCCCATATTGAAGATGGCATTCAACTGGCTTTTCAAATGCTTGGTATTCCAAAAGGAAAAATCCGCCGTTATTTTGAAAATGCTCGAAGTATTAAAGTAAACAAAAATCATAACCGAACGATTTCAAGTATTGTGAATAACTATATTTATTTACTAGAGTATTTTCCTTTAGATTGGGAGCGAGTTCCTCAAGTTAGAATAATGGCGGCTTTGAATGACCATATCTTCTCGTCGAATGATTACAAACCAGCAGACGAAACAACTCGCATGGCTTTTGAAAATCACTTAGATATTTTAGACAATGAGTTTAAAGAAGAAGAGACGGAATTCGTTGATACGTCGTTTAAGGCTAATACTAATGAAGCGATCGCTGCTTTTGGCATTTATTTAAAAGAAGAGCTAGAGCTGAGTGACAAAGTTGTAAAACGGCATAACGATAATGCAAATCTATATGTGCAAGAATTACTAGTATATCGAAGTTATCAACCTGACTTAAACGAACTTGACTTTTTAACTCTATTCTTGAGTGGTTATATCGTTGATAAAGGGATTGTTCAGTCGCAAACAGGCGTGCAACAGATGGGGACTTCGTTGAAGAAATATTACCGATTTTTAGCTGACGCGCATAAAATAACTGCTTCTCAACATAAAGAAATTAAAGATGTCATTGGCGAAAGTGTCGAAGCGGGTAAGAGTTTGTTCATTTATACTTCATTCGATATTGATTATTAATAACGCAAACACACACCCGTGAAATGATTCATGGGTGTGTTTGACGTTTAAAAGTAATCTTTTTTCTTTAAGAAGATAGCCATTGAAGCAGTTGAGATAACAACCAAAATGAGGACTCCAAGTGTTCCGTAATCAGAATTTTCTCCTGGTAAGCCTCCGGCGTTAATTCCCCAAAACTCGGAAATTAAACTGGCTGAAGCGAGAACAAGTGAGAGCGAGTTTAAGAATTTCATTAATTTATTTAAGTTGTCGCTGACAAGATCTGAAAATAAACTGCTGACACTATCTAATAAGTCACGGTAAACGTGGACAAGCTTTATGACTTGACGATTATACCATTTTAAATCATACTCGAGTGCTGAGTTGTCAAGTTTGTTAGTGAATGTTTCAGTTGCTAATAACTCTGATACCGTCTCATCCAAGGTTTCAATCGTGTGTTCTAAAATAACGAGATTCCGTTCTGTATCAGCTACTTTTCGAAGGACATCTCCACTCGTAGAATTTTTGGCTTTGTTATTTAAATCATCGATGGCTGCTTTTTGCTGTTGCAATTCATCGTGTAAATTAGAATACATCAAAATCCCCGCATAGACTAAGATACTTGCAATGCTATCAAATTTGTCCATGTACTGATGTAATAAATTTCGGTCGAATGTCGAACCTTCCTTTAAAAAAAGGAGGAGTGTATTATCTTGCAAAATAAAGGTCAGTGTTTCGAGTCGGTCTTCGACAGGTACATCATTGTTGCGACTCGTGACGTTGGATAAAACAACAATGAGTGAATTGTCCGCATCTTGTTGAGGGATTTCTTCAAACCTTGGCGCGACGGAAGAAACATCATCGAGAGCAAATACATCATTAGGTAAGTTGAATTGATTGACATAGTCCTGTTCATCTTGATGAGAGTCGGAATGGAAGATGAGAAATTTTGCTTGCTCACTATCATCTAATTTAAATGTTTGCACCATTTTAATGCCCCTTTCTTGTTTAGTTCGATTTTAAACCTTAAAGTAAGTTGTAGCAACAAAAGCGTTTATTAGTATTAAATATATAGAAATATTAATGTAAAATGTTTTATGTGAAATATTGTCTTAATAGGTAAACTAGAGGTTTCTATAAAAATGTTTTCTTTTCTGAGTGCAATTATTTTACATACGGGAAGCGTTTTTATATAATAGGTTTAAGACAGATGAGATGTTTCAAAAGTCATTCCTGAGGAGGATTTTATTATGAAAAAATCATTACGTCAAATGTTGTTAGTTGGTTTAAGTGCTTCGTTATTAGTAAGTGTTGCACCTCTTGCCTATGCTGAGGATGTAAGTAGCGAAGAAGAAACAAGTGAAGTCGTTGAGACAACTGAAGAAGAAACATCTGAAGTTGCTGAAGAGTCTGCTATGGAAGAAGAAGCAGCAGATGTTGAAGCAAGTGATGTACAAATGGGTCTTGAAGAAGCTGTAACGATGTTAGAGGCAGAGTATCCAGACGCAGAGATTGAAGAAATTGATGTAGCATACGACCGTGACGAGCAACGTTACGATATTACGGTAAATGCATTCAATGCTGAAGAAGATATTGAATTAGAAGTTGTATGGCAAGACGGTGAAGTTACAGAAAGTGGCTTTAACGAAGGTTTATTCGGCTTCTTAGATGGTGACGATGCTGCTGATGAAGCAACAAACGAATCAGCTGCCGATGATATGATGGACGGCGATGTGGCTGATGAAGCGGATATCGTTGAAAATGAAGGCGAAGCTGAATTATCAGACGACTCTGTTGTCGAATCAGCTCCTGCCGATGAATCAGTTACAGATGACGCTGAAATGGATGATGCTGCAACTCAAGAAGCAACACCATCAGAAGAAGAACGTCCAACATTAGATATGGATAGTGTCATTACAATTGATGAAGCGACTGAATTAGCTTTAGCAGAAGTTGAAAATGGCGAAGCTGTAAGTTGGAACTTAAATGCTGATACATCTGAATTCTGGGACTTCTTACAATCTGAAGAAGAGCAAGAAGATGGTCCAATTTGGACAGTTGAAGTTGAAGAAGCAGATGCTATGATGAGTGAAGAAGTAACGATCGACGCTCTAGCAGGAACGGTTATCGACAGCCCAGCTCAAGAAGAATCAGAAGAGTCTGCTGAAGATGCAGCTGATGAAGCAGAAACGACAGAAGAAACAACTGATGCTCCAGCTGAAGACGCTGCTGAGACAGAAGAATCAAGTGTAGAATAATAGTTTAAACTAAATAACCAGAGATAATGGGTTATAGTTATAAAATAGGTAAACGAGCCTGGATACTGAGGAGACTCAGTGTCCAGGCTCGTTTTTTTTATGAGAGTTGTAATTACCTGAACTCGCGCCAAACGGCCCTGCGATAGGTTTCAAGTTTGCCGAACTCACGCCGAACGGAGAGCGATAAGTCGCAAGTTGGTCTAACTCACGCCAAATGGGTATGCGATAAGTCGCAAGTTGGCCCAACTCACGCCAAATGGAGCGCGATAAGTCTCAAGTTGCCCTAACTCACGCCAAACGGCCCTGCGATAGGTCTCAAGATCCTTACCAACTCACACCAAAAACCCTTCAAGCTAGCATTGCTTCTGCTAGCTTGAAGGGCTTTTCATTATTAACTTACAAGGCATCGAGCCTGTTTAATAAATCTTTTTGTTCTGACCCATTTCCTACTGCGAGTGGTTTGAATTGGAGTTTGTAATTGCCACCTTGTGTGTTGATGACAGCTTTTTTAATCATCGTTCCTGATACTTTTACTGAATTGACTTGTGATAAGGGGATGGCGGTAACATCTTTTTCTTTGAGGCCAAGAGTCATTTCAACCAGCGTTAAGTTTTCTTCATCCAATATAACGACGTGATACTTCGGCAGACCGATGAATTTAGGCTCTTCGGCAAAACCAGCGGCAGCTGATGCGTTCGAGTACTTTTCTTTGTATCCATTAATGTCGTCGATACTTAATCTTAGTTTCATATTTATCCCTCTTCTCTTGTTTAAAATTATAGAACAGGTCAGCTCGCAAGTCCAAAGATATGAAGTTTAAGAGCAAGGAATACTCAAACGATTGCATTAAGCAAATATATCGATAGTCTGTTGGAAGGCTATTAAAAGCAGTTGATTTTACTCTTTAAACTAATTTTTGTATGAATATATTGTAATAATGTTCATTATTCTATATAATTTAGTAAAACGTTTGCAGAAAACGATTTCAATACAAATAGGAGGCAGATGAATGGTTAGTCATCGAAATAAAAAGCTGTTGATGGAGAAGAGCGGTCAAAAGGTTCACAAGTTTGGACTGAAGAAATTAAAAGTTGGCGTTGTGTCGGTAGCTATGACGGCAGGTATTTTAGTCAGTCACAATACTTTACTACAAGTCAATGCGGAGGAGCTTGTTGTTGAAAGCACAGTCGAACTAGTTTCCGATGAGGCAGTCGAGGAAGGTATTGTAGAAGAGGACCCTTCTGAAGAAAGTCCGATTGAGGAAAGTACAGAAGAAATAGCTGAGTCTGAAGAATCGGTCGAAGAAACGTTGACTGAGGAATCTGAAACCGTTTCAACTTTAAGCGTTGCTACTTTACCAGAAATTGCGGAAGGTGACTTCCGTTTACATTTTGATGAATTACCTGAAGGTGACCCGAGCTCAATGGGGCTTTGGATGTGGGGAGATGTTGAAACACCGAGTGATCAATTAGGTGGTTGGCCGAACGGGGCGACAAATTTATCTGAGTTTCTTGAATCGGAATATGGCTATTACTTAGATGTTGCGGTAAAAGACAACGCGCAAATTATTAACTACTTAATCAATACAGTGACGGGTAACAATGTGACTGAAGACCAAGCGGTTCAAATAGCTCATTCGGATATGAACCAAGTTTGGATTAATGAAGAGTATGAACAACATCTGTACGAACCTTTAGAAAATGAAAATCAAATCCGAATTAACTATGAACGCGAAGATGATAATTATGAAGGCTGGGGCTTATGGGTCTGGGGCGAAGTTGATGAAGACAGTGAGAACATTGGTAGCTGGCCAGATGACGCGCTGGATTTTATTAATGAAGGACCGTTCGGTCGCTATGTTGATGTCCATCTATCTAATGGTTTAGATAGCAGTATTCAATTTTTATTAGTAAACAAATTAACCGGCGAACAATCTGGAGACATGACTTTCTCAGACCGCGCTGAAGATAGTCAAGTATTCTTACGCGATTTGGATCCGACTGTTCACACATCGCCTTATACAGCAGGTGAAGAACGTCTAACTGATGCGGAAATGGTTGCGAAAGATCAAATTATTGTTTCATTGTCATCAGTTAGCACGCTTGTCGAGAGCGATTTAACAGGTTTGTTTACTCTAACTGATAGAAATGGTAATGACATTTCTTTTGATGATATTACGATTGATGAAACAACCGGTCAAGTCATTATTTCCGGTGATTTTGATGGACTGTCTGGTCAATACACAGTGTCATACGGTGACAATTCTACGGCTGTGCGTTCTTCATGGCGCTTAATGGATGATCTTTATGCATATGAAGGTGATTTAGGCTCTGAGTTGCATGAAGACGGTTCAGTAGAAATGAACTTATGGGCACCAACGGCTGAGGCGATTCGCGTTGTCTTATACGATAAAGAGAATCAAGATGAAGTGGTTGGAAATTATGATATGACGCGGAATGAGACAGGCGTTTGGAATTTATTATTAAATGAAGACGAGACGGGCCTTGCGGACCACAAAGGTTACTTCTATCACTATGAAATTACCCGCGATGGTGAATCAGTGCTAGCACTCGATCCATATGCAAAATCTTTAGCGGCTTGGAATAATTTAGCACCAGGAGCACACGTGGCCAAAGCGGCGATTGTTGACCCAACAACGATTGGGCCAGAATTAGATTATGCTAACATCCCAGGATACACGAAACGAGAAGATGCGATTATATATGAAGTCCATGTGCGCGACTTTACATCTGACCCTAGTATTTCAGAGGAATTAACGAGTCAATTTGGAACCTTTAGTTCTTTTGTTGAGCGTTTAGATTATCTACAGGATTTAGGTGTGACGCATATTCAATTATTGCCAGTCATGAGCTATTTCTACGCGGATGAATTTAATAATGGCGAACGCGAATTAGAGTGGTCTGCTTCGGAAAATAATTATAACTGGGGTTATGACCCACAAAGTTACTTTGCTTTAACGGGGATGTATTCCGAAAATCCAGAGAATCCAGAACAACGCATAGCTGAGTTTAAAAACTTAGTCAATGAGATTCATAAGCGTGATATGGGTGTTATTTTAGATGTGGTCTTCAATCATACGGCGAGAACTTTCTTGTTTGAAGATTTGGAGCCAAATTATTATCACTTTATGGATAAAGACGGAACGCCACGTGAATCCTTTGGTGGTGGGCGTTTAGGAACAACTCATCATATGTCACGTCGGGTTTTAGTTGATTCGATAAAATATTGGGTCGATGAATTCAAAGTCGACGGTTTCCGCTTTGATATGATGGGTGACCATGACGCTGAAGCAGTTGAAATGGCTTACGACGAAGCGGCTAGATTGAATCCGAATATTCTCATGTTAGGAGAAGGTTGGATTACCTTTACAGGTGATGAGGACGACTCACGGCAACCCGCGGACCAATCTTGGATGAATCAAACAGACGGTGTGGCGGTATTCTCGGATGAAATCCGCAATATGCTGAAGTCTGGTTTTGGTAGTGAAGGGCAACCAAAATTCTTAACCGGAGGCGCGCAAGTTCTGGAAGACATGTTTAATAATATTATTGGGCTTCCTAGCAATGTGAATGCGGATGATCCAGGAGATATTATACAGTATATTGCGGCGCATGATAATTTAACATTGCATGATGTGATTGCTCAGTCGATTAAGAAAGATCCCGCAAAATACGCTCAAGAGATTCATCAACGAATTCGCTTAGGGAACTTAATGATTCTAACGTCACAAGGAACGCCGTTTATACATGCAGGTCAAGAGTTTGGTAGAACGAAACAATTCCGTCATGAAGACTATATAACGACAGTTGATGAGGCTCCTTACAAGACGACATATTTAGTGGATGAAGATGGGAATCCGTTTGAATATCCGTATTTTGTGCACGATTCTTATGACTCGACGGATATAGTTAATAAATTTGATTGGAATATGGCTTTAAATAATGAAATGTATCCAATCCATACTCAAACGCAAGCATATACCAAAGGATTAATTCACTTAAGACGTGATGTAGATGCATTCCGTTGGGGTACACAAGAAGAAGTCGAAGAAAATGTTCGCTTTATTAATACCCCTGAAATGGGTGACACGGACTTAGTTGTAGCTTATGAAGTCACAGATTCACAAGGGAACCGTTATGCAGTCTTCATTAACTCAGATGAATCAGACCGAGAGTTTACATTCCCTGAAGGCTTTGAAGTCATTGGAACTGGTGAAGTAATTGTCGACGCGCTTACTGCAGGGACAGAAGCAATTCGAAACCCAGAAGGTGTCTTGTTAAATGACGGCTCAATAACTTTATCACCGCTAACCGCAACGATTATTCGTTACGCTGCAGACGGTGGACCCGTCGAAGGTGGTGGTGATGGCGAAACTCCGGAAGTACCTGGGGAAAATGAAATACCAGAAACCCCGGGAAATCCAGAGAATCCGGAACCGCCTGAAACACCGACTGAACCTGATGAGGACCCAAGTGAATCAGACGGGAATGAAATACCAGAAGATGAAACAGAACAACCAGGCGAGTCTGATGATACTGATGAAGATTCTGAAGGGACAATAGACGAGGGAAGTTCTATTGACCTTGAAAATACTGACGTAGACCAAAGTAGTGTAGGCTTACTTCCAGCAACAGGTGAAGAAAAACAATACGCGATCTTCTCAGCTGCTGCTTTAGCTGTGTTATCTGGGGTAGGTTTAATTGCAAGTACACGAAAAAAGGAAGAAGTAGAGTAGAGAAGTAAAGAAAACTGGGTAAAATTCAACCTACGACCAATATTATTGTAGTTCGTCCTGAGTTGGTCGAACTCAAGCCAAATGGACTTGCGGTTTGTCCTGAGTTGGTCGAACTCAAGCCAAATGGAGATGCGGTTTGTCTTTAGTTGTGTGAACTCAAGCCAAATGGATGTGCGGTTTGTCCTGAGTTGGTCGAACTCAAGCCAAATGGACCTGCGGTTTGTCCTGAGTTGGTCGAACTCAAGCCAAATGGATGAACTGGTCCTATAGTCAAGGACTATTTGAGCCACATTTTGAGTGCAGCTACTCTTCAATTTCAATCGTTCTGATGTGCGGTAATGCAGGTGTTGAATAAATATCTGCTAAGGGATAGACATTGGTAGTACAAAACTGATAATATTGAATAGGGCTTAGCTTCGCTAAGTTCCATTGGTAACGCTCATTGTTGTAGTAATCCATATACTCTTCAATGAGCTTTTTTACGTCCTCATAATCTTCACACGAAGCGAGATCAATCTCGTCTTTCATATGTCCATAAAAAGATTCCTGAGGGGCATTGTCCCAACAATTCCCACGTCGGGACATCGATTGAATTAACCCATTATTCTCCACAAGGTACTGAAATTTCACACTGGTAAAGTGACTCCCTTGATCTGAATGAATCAGGGTTTGCGTCGCTAAACTCACCGGATGCTGGGCGATAAGTTGTCGTATCATCTTCAAAACAAACGCAATATGAAGCATCGGGCTGAGTTCATAAGATAGAATTTCGTTCGTAAAGGCATCTTTAACCGTCGCTAAATACGCCCACTTCTGCCTGCCATACGGCAAATAAGTAATATCCGTCAACAGCACGGAACGCGGTCCGTAAGCTCTAAACTCACGTTTAACATAGTTGGGTTTGACATGTTCAGCCTGATACTCCGCAGATACTTGGCGTTGAAAACGAGGCTTACGAATCGGACACACTTAATTGAATTTCTTCATCAATCGACGAATTTTACTGCGGCACATCGGGGTGCGATTGTGAGCTAAATGCATCAATATTTGTCGCTGTCCTTTGGGCTTTTGACGGTAATTAAATGCCTCTAGGATTAA
>NZ_JBGQRB010000046.1:0-17093 GCF_045528645.1 Ruoffia sp. FAM 20857 | reverse complement strand
ATAATAAAATTAAAGTATTGAAACGAACAGCCTACGGCTATCGAAATTACAGTCATTTTAGAGACCGTATTTTACTTATGACGCGATTATATGTCCCTCAGACAAATAAAAAAGATCAAGCAACAACTTATGCTGCTTGATCTTGATTAAAATGAGTCATCAACCCTATTTGACAAAGAGCCAATGTTTACGGCCGAAATCTCATGTGATATTAATTTGTAATGAAACATATTACCAATCGATTTCTTCTTCTTTACCTTCGTTCCATAAGAAGTGGAATGTTCCTTCTTTGTCCACACGGTTATATGTGTGTGCACCGAAGAAGTCACGTTGTGCTTGAATAATATTCGCAGGTAAAACTTCTGAACGATATGAATCGTAATATGCAATAGCTGCTGAGAATGTTGGTACTGGAATTCCTGCTGCGATTGCTTTAGAAACTACCCCTCTTACGGCACTGTTATTTTTCGTTACAATGTCTAAGAAGTAATCATCCAACATTAAGTTTTGTAAGTCTGCATTTTTTTCGTACGCATCAGTAATGTTTTGTAAGAATTTAGCACGGATAATACATCCTTCACGCCAGATCTTAGCGATTTCACCGTATGGTAAGTTCCATTCATTTTCTTCACTTGCTGCACGTAATTGAGCAAATCCTTGAGCATAACTCATGATTTTACTGAAGTATAACGCTTTACGAATCAATTCGATAAAGTCTTTCTTTTCTTCTTCAGTCACTTCCATTTCTGCTTCAATCGCAGGAATAATCTTACTTGCTTTAACACGTTCCTCTTTTTGAGCTGAGATGAAACGAGCAAATACAGATTCAGTAATTAATGATAATGGCTCACCTAGGTCTAGTGCACTTTGCGAAGTCCATTTACCTGTCCCTTTGTTTCCTGCACGGTCCATGATCACTTCGACCATTGCTTTACCAGTTTCTGGATCCGTAGTTTTTAGAATATGTGATGTAATTTCCATTAAGAAACTATCTAACTCACCATTATTCCATTCAGTAAAGATGTCACCAATTTCTTGAGCAGACATACCTAAACCACGGTGCATAATGTCATATGATTCTGCAATTAATTGCATATCTCCATATTCAATACCATTATGAACCATCTTCACATAGTGTCCTGCACCATCAGCACCAATGTATGTTACACATGGTTGACCATCTTCAGCTTTAGCTGAGATTGCTTCTAAGATATCTTTGACTAAAGCATAAGCTTCTTCTTGGCCACCTGGCATGATTGACGGTCCAAAACGTGCCCCTTCTTCACCACCAGAAATTCCTGCACCAATAAAGTTAATGCCTGAATCTGCTAAATATTCATTACGACGAATTGTATCTTTAAAGAACGTATTCCCACCATCAATTAAAATATCGTCTTTATCTAAATGAGGTAATAAATTTTCAATTGTTGCGTCTGTACCTTTACCAGCTTGAACCATTAATAAAATTTTACGTGGTTTTTCCAATGAATTAACGAATTCTTCAATGTCATATGTTGCCACTAAATTCTTATCTGGATTTTCGTCAACAACTTCTGTTGTTTTCCAATCCGTACGGTTATAAAGTGAAACAGAGTAGCCACGGCTTTCAATATTTAATGCGATATTACGACCCATTACGGCCATACCCACTACACCAATTTGTTGTTTTGTCATGTTTATTTGCCTCCTTATGATTCCTTTACTATTTTAGCAGATTTTATTAGAATATTAAAGGTTTACATCTATATTTAAATATTTGATGAGAAATATATTATTCAATACTTATTTATAGTCTATTCATAATTGTTCTCTATGATTGATTTGACGTTTTTTATATTTACAATTATAATAATGGCTACAAAAGTGAGGGATATGCAATATGGCTAAATCGAAAAAAAGAAATTGGAATAAACTTGCGGCTCAATCGAATAAAGGTAAAAAATCAAAGATGGATCGAATTGTTAGATTTGTCGCAATTGCAATGGTAGTAATTATGCTAGCTTCAGTTGTTATAAGTTTAATGGTTAGTTTATCTACATTTAACTAAAGCAAAAGACACGTCACATCTTTTCAGATGTAGCGTGTCTTTTTTCAATAGTCGATTATAGTTCTGATTTAACTTTTCCAGTCCAACTTGAAAAGCCACCTTTTAAGATATAAATCTTATCATAGCCTTCTTTTTTTAAGATATTGGCTGCTCTTGATGCATAATTCAATGCATCATCATATAAATACACAGGTTTATCCTTACGGATTTCTCTGAATCTTTGCTTAAACTGTGACATCGGTATACTTCTTGCTCCTAATATATGATTAGCATCAAATTCTGGTGTTTCTCTCACATCAATAATTTGAACTTTACGGATGTTCTCTCTAATCTCATGACTTTCAGCCATTTCTGCGGATTGTTTACGCATCACCCATAATACTAACAAATAAATCCCATAAGCAACTAAACCGATAGCGATTAACGCTAAAAGAAATAATAAAATATTCATTTCCTACCTGACTCCTCTATTTTCATTTATTATCATTTATTTAAAATATTAACTTAAAATCCGATTACGACCGATAAATACTAGTATCAGTGCGATCACGAGCATAGCTAAAATAGCTAGTAGACGATTTATCCTTGTTAATGTTCGCTTTGATCCAAAACCAACCGCAAACGTCATTAAAGCACCAAATATCGTCCCACCAAGATGTCCCCAATTATCAATTCCTGATGTAAATAAACCATTCAAGAAATTCAATACTAGTAAAACTGTGAATGTACTCGCCCTTTGTTTAAATATGGGTGAATCTGGGTTTAAATACGCTAACACTAAGTAACTCGCAAACATCCCAAATATTGCCGTGGATGCCCCTGCAGAAACATTCACGTTAAATGCAAAGGAAAATAAGTTTCCCCCAATCGCCGAAATTAAGTAAATTAATGCAAATTTACCGTGACCGTGTATCTTCTCTAAATCCATACCTAAAAAATACAATGAAATTCCATTCATTAAAATATGTGAAAAACCGATATGGATGAAGGCCGCAGTTAATAGTCGCCACCATTCATTAAAGATAATCACCGCGGGTGAAAAGTTGGCTCCCATCTCAAGTAATGCCATAATATCCGTTGTTGTATGATACTTTAATAGCATAAATACGTAGACAGCGACATTAATACCTAAAAATATATAGGTCATAAATGGTCTATATTGCTTTTGATTATACACTTTAAATTGATTGTTCATCAAATTCTCCTTTTCCTGGAATAATCAGCTTTTTAATCGGAATATCGTGCGCCTCAACCTTCCATGATACATTAGGGTAAAGTTGCTCATTAAAGATGAGTGACACGGTATCGATATTAGCACCTGCAAGGGCTCTATCATAATAGCCTCCACCGAAACCAATCCGATAGCCATTCTCTTGATAAGAAACACCTGGGACGATTAATAAATCAATCTCTTCTATATGAATGCTTTTTGCATCACTTTTCGGTTGTCTGATTTTTCTTTGAACCGTTTCTAATTGAGTTTCGTCTTGATATTCACGAAAGCTTAATTGATAATTAGCTTCTATTCTAGGCAAATATAATGAACTATTTGTTAATTTAAATATCTCTTCCATAATTAATGGCGTGTTAATTTCAGGATGAAAACCGTAATAAAAACCAATCGATTGAAATTGATTAGCATTTATATAATTGATTAATTGCTCGCTTAAATTGGCTTCTAGCTTCTTGCGATGATTTTCATCCATGGCTTTCAGTGAAGCGAGCGTTGAACGTCGAATTTTTACCTTTTCACTTATATTATCTCTCATTTGTATCCGCTCTCCTCCCATGCACTCATGTATTCTACCATAGTTTGCCCCTAGTAAACCATAGTAATTCAGTTAAATTACATGATGCTTTTAATGGATTAAAATATAAGCAAAAAAATACAGAGATCCTCGATTTCTCGATGAATCTCTGTATCGTGTTATATAGACTTATTTTTTAACTTCTCTGTGAAGTGTAACTTTGCGATCACGAGGGCAATATTTATTTTTCTCTAAACGATCAGGGTTGTTACGACGGTTTTTATTTGTTAAGTAATTACGTTCTCCACACTCAGTACATTCTAAATTAATATTAATGCGCATTATTATCCCTCCAAACTTAATTGAGTTTTGATTTTTAATGTATTCTCTATACAATACCAAAATATTATATCACAAAATGTGCAAGTAACAAATATTATTTTCAAAAAACTCTTTATATTTTGCTCTTTTCCATATATATTGGTAAAATGAATTTAAATTATTACGAATCTGTAACATGCTTAGAGTTGAATCTTGTTGCAGATTTGATAAAATTATATGAAGTAAGAATACAAACTCACGGAAAGAGGTGCTTTATGGACATTTGGATTTTAGTCATTGCCTTATTAGTCATTGCAATTATCTTATTAATTGCTTCATTCTTCGCAGGAGATGACCAAGATGTTACTGAGCAAATGAATGAATATACAGTTCAACAATCAGAAGAGTTATACGCAATCAAAACTCGTTTAGCTGAACTTGAAAAATCTCAAAACACACCATATAACGAAACAGTTGTATATAATTCAACTGATGAAGTATACGATGAAGAACTTGTAGAATCACAAGAGATAGAAGAAGTTTCAGATAATCAACACGAAATGATTATCCGTCTTTACTCTCAAGGTTATACAATGCATGAAATCAGTCAAGAAGTTCAATTGAACTCAGTAACGATTCAAAAAGTTATTGACGATTATATTGAAAATCGTTAGAAAGGAACATTCGATGAAAAAAAACACATTACGTTCATTAGGTATCGGATTTCTTTCTGCCGGCATTTTATCAGGCGCTTTCGCCATTTTTGTTCAAGGTCAAGCCCCAGTTGAAGGGTTACAAGTTAACTCTCTACTCGGCTCTGGCGATCAAGAGCAGATAAGTCAATATGAAGAACAAGTAAGTTCTTTAGTTGTAGAGCGTGATTCATTAAATGAATCACTATCTTCTGGAGGTAATCAAGACGAATCATCTGCGCAAAAACAGATAAGCAGCTTAACAGAAGCTAACGAATCACTTGTTGCTCAACTTGATAATACTGGCACGGAAACAAATAACGATGAATCTGATACAGAGACAACGGACATTGGTACTGACACAGATACTGAAGCTGATAATTCAGTTTCAGAAACAGGTGAAGTAACCGAAGCTCAACCAGACTTAGAAGGCAGCTTCACGATTGCTTCAGGCGAAGCATCTAGTGAAATTGCTGCTCGACTAGAATCAGACGGATTTATTGACTCAGCTGACGAATTCCAAAGCTTATTAGATGAGTGGGATTTAAATGCTGTGATCCAAGCCGGAGATTTTGAATTGAATTCTGATATGAGTATTCACGATATCGCTTCAATGATTACAGATGGAGCATATTACTACTATTAATATAAAGAATTTAGCTTTGTGGATTAAATTTTACCCACAAAGCTTTTTTTGTACAAAGAAACACCCACTTCCATTTAGAAAGTGGGTGTGTTTCTATTAGTTAATTTCTTGAGTAGCTGGACTATCTAAGTATGTTTCAATTGTCCCACTTGTTTCAGCTTGCATTTCGAAATAAGCGTTCATAACTTGGTGGGCAACACGAGTACTTTCACGTCCCCAGTTTTCTTCTTCTAAATATGGAATAACTACTGAAATAGCAATTTCTGGATCATCAAATGGTGCAAAACCAATATATGTCGCGTTAGTTACCGGTTGATTTTGTGCATATTGGATCGGGCCAGAATAGAATGCCTCTGTAGTCCCTGTCTTAGATCCAACTTCAATTGGGTAATTCATGAATAGATAACGCGCAGTGCCGTCAAGTGTGTGCGATACTTGTCTCATCCCTTCATGAATTCGCTCCATCGCTGCTTCATCAATTGGTATAACATTCATGATTTCAGTTTCATTCGATGATTTAACAGAACCTAATTCTCCATTCGCATCCGTTCCACGTATTTCTTTAACTAGTCTAGGTGCATAACGTATACCGCCATTAGCGATAGTTGCTGCGTATTGTCCTAATTGTAAAGGTGTATGCAGGTCAAATTGTCCATAGGATAAATCGAGTGCACTTACAAGTTGATCACTTTCTGGACTAAATCCAGCTGATTCAACAGGCAAGTCAATTCCGGTAGTTGTTCCTAAACCAAACTGAGCTAAATAATCACGTATGATATTGATTGTGTTATCATGAATAGATAAGCGGTCATTTTCTTCATAAGTCATCTGCCCACCAATCATCATCGCTAATTTAATCATATAAATATTCGATGATTTTTGTAAAGCTTCAATATCATCAATTGGCATTTCGCCAGTACGGTTAAATACTGATGTTTTTACTTGTGAGGCTTGGAATTTCAACGGCTCATCCACTAGGATATTATTATCTAAAGAAATAACATTTTCCATGTAACCTGTAGCTACCATGGCAGGTTTTATACTTGACCCCATACCATAACTCGTATTAATCGCTCCAAGTGTATCATCAACGATTTTGTCCGTATAATAAGAATCTGTATCTTCATTGTATTCAAATCGTTTTCCTGAGATACCTAAGATATCCCCGTTTTTTGGATTTGATGCAACGATGTATACACGGTCATTCAGTCCTTGTTGTTCCATCGTTCTCAATGAATTTTCAGCAATTTCATCTAGTTTACTTTGGAATTCAGAATTGATTGTCAGAACCAAATTATCCCCTTTAGTTCCTTTATATAACATATCATTTTCTAAGATATCATCTGAAGAATCTGTCACAAAGTTAAATAATGATTTTGTACCTTTTAGGGCATTCTCATATTCTTGTTCAAGATAACTCATTCCAACACGGTCATTCATAGCATAACCACGACGAAGTAATTCTGGAGCTAATTCACTTGGTATACCGCCCTGTTCAGTTGAAACTTGACCGAAGATCGATCTAAGCATTTCTCCCATTGGATATACACGTTGCCAATCGGTCCCAATACTAATACCAGGCAATTGACTTAATTGTTCAGATACACGTGCAACCTCTTCTTTTGTCACATTTTGATTTTTCACTGTGACGGTCGATAAGGCATAGGCACTATTCATTTGTTTAAATAATGCCGCAATCTTCATTTCAGCGTTACTAAATTGAATATCTTCATCCGTAACGTATTCCAATTGGACGCTATATAACTCAGGTCCAGGCAATAATAACTCATCTTCAGTTAAACGACTATTAACTAAGTCTTCATTCTTAATAATGAAATAATCTTTTAAATCACGTTCAGTTAAATTAGACGTTGGAACTTCAATTAATGAAGCAAGTTGTGTTGCAATATCTACTATATCTTGAGCCGACACTCTTGAATCACGATCACGTGTATAAAGAATGGCTTGCTCCGGTCTATTACCCACTAAAATATTCCCATTACTATCGTACATCATCCCTCTGGGTACTGAACCAGTTGATAACGTTGATTCGGTTCGTTCTACCATATTGGAGTAACGTTCACCACTATATAATTGAATATATCCTAATCGGATAAATAACACAGTAAACACCAAAAACGAAATAAAAAACAAGAGATTCAATCGTCCAGGTATATGCGAACGTGTTTTCTTTTGCTTTATTTTGTAAAGTGCCATTTATCTTCTCCCCTCTAATAGTTTAAATTCACCTGATTATTATATCAAACAATTAATCAAAATTGTATCAAAGCCAAAGAGTAACATCAATCTTTATTTAATCTTCATAAATTTTACACACTAAAAAGATGATTACCAGATTTTTCTTTGTTAGTATATGATAGGATTATTAATTTCGTTAGGAGTCACAAAATGATAAATAAATTTAAACCATATTTATTAAATAGTTTTTTTGTATCGATTTTCTTTATCGGGCTTGCAATAGTTTTTCAATTTGCGCCTTTTGGTAAAGATACAATGCTTACTGTTGATTTAGGTCAACAATATATTGATTTCTTTAGTATGTATAAAGAAACTTTAACCCATTCGCCTGAAATGCTCCTTTACAGCTTTGAAAAAGCGATAGGTGGAGAAATGATAGGTTTATGGGCATACTACTTGTTGAGTCCCTTTAATTTGATTTTTTTATTATTTAACGAGTCAAACTTTGAAATAGCAGTAACGTTAATTACTTACCTCAAATTACTGGCAAGTAGCTTAACATTTATGTACTTCTCGCGTCAGAAATATGACTTAAGTACGCTTCCATCAATCATTTTTAGCTTATCCTATACTTTCATGAGTTATACCATTGTGTATCAGTTAAATATAATGTGGTTAGATGGCTTAGTATTATTACCGCTTATTGCCTTAGGTTTGGATCAATTAATAAGTGGAAAGAGTCGCTTACTTTATGTTGGTTCGTTAGCAATTATGTTAATTGCGAATTATTATATCGCTTATATGATTTGTCTTTTCTTAGCAATATATGCACTCTTTGTCATCGTCGAAAAACAAAATGCATTCAACATTAAAGAAACGATTGTCTCATACTTCCGATTTGGAATTCATTCAATCATCGCAGCTTTAATAGCTGGAATTACCCTTATTCCGATCTATGTCTCTCTAACCCAAAACAAAGGAAGTTACATGGAATTTGAGTTAGATTGGGAAGTTGCTCATACAATTCAAGATATTGCGTCAAAACTATTCGTTGGTAGTTTCAACTTTGATGAAATGTCTTCAGGTTCTCCTAATATCTATGCTGGGATGTTAGTTATCTTCTTTGTAGGTCTTTTCTTTATTAATAAAAAAATTAAATTGTCTGAAAAAATCGTTGCGATATTGATTTTTACAGTGTTTGGACTTTCTTTTAGATTTGATTTATTTAATAAACTTTGGCATGGCGGACAATTCCCAATTTGGTATCACTTTAGATTCTCGTTCACGACAAGTTTCTTTCTACTTGTAATGGCCATTAAAGCCTTTAAGAACCAACCAAAGCATTTCCCGCTTGGTGTATTAATTACTGCCATTGTTGCGATGGCTTTATTCTCTGGTTATTATTTATGGATTGATGAATATACTTTCTTAAATAATATTAACATCTTTATTTCTCTGGCTTTCTTCTTGGCCTTTGTCGTAATTAATCAATTAGAAAGACCTAAAAAAATCATTCTAAACTCGATACTGTTAATATTTGTCTTTAGCGAACTATTCATTAATGCGTATATTATTATGTCAGATATTAATTATGTACAACAATCGAAATTTGAAGATTATACTGAAACACTAAACCAAAGTTTAGCTGGTTTACGTCATCCAAATAATGATTTCTATCGAATAAACAAAACATTTATGCGTACTAAAAACGAAGCGATGTATACACACTATAGTGGTATGGATCACTTTGGCTCTACCATCGAAGCGCATGTCCCTGAGTTATATGGTTATCTTGGCTTACCTGATGGTAATGGCTTTGCAACCTATACTAACGGCACGCTATTCTTAGATGATTTCTTTAATATTCGTTATTTCTTAGCCCCAACGACGAATTCGAGCGAACACACAGCGGACGAAGGTTATGTCTTATATCCAGAAGCCACTGATTTAGATATGGAATTCCACCCTATCTCGACTCAATATTCAAGGGTAAAAGTATACGAAAACGAAAGAAACTTTGGTATTGGCATGGAAGTGAGTTCAAATATTGCCAATGATGGAATTGATTTTACATCACATAGACCTATTGAAAACCAAGAATTATTATTAAGTCTCATAGATTATAACGGTAATGGCGCTCCTTACTTTACAGAGCATGACTTTACGGATGTCACTTATGAAAATGTCGAAGTAAGGGATACCGGAGATGGAGATTATTATACATATGTTGATACAACAGAAAACGATGCGCAAACACCGAGAATCCGTTGGCATTTTGAAACAACTAGTCGAAACCCATACTACTTTAGTATACCAAGTCAGTTCTCAAGTAAGAATGTTTCGTTTGATTTAAACTCTAATCATTATCGATTCTATTCACCATTTAGGAGACGTCAAGTTTACAACGCCAGTTATGACACTGTTCGTGAAGATCAATACTTTGATGTAGAGCTTGAGGAAGAAGAATTGCAAGCAAATTTACTTGAATTATACGAATTTGACTTAGAGCGTTATGAAGAGATGATGGATACTAAAGAAGATAATAAGTTTAATGTGACCCAGTCTAGTCACAATCACATCAAAGGAAATATTTCCATTGAACAAGATGACGCTTATGTCTTATTCACGATCCCTTATGATGCAGCTTGGGACATAACTGTGGATGGCACAAGTGTTGAACCGGTAAGTGTATTAAGTGATACTTTAATGGCGATACCTATGACAAGTGGTCAACACAATGTTGAATTAACTTACTTCCCTCGTTCGATTGTCTTTGGAGGCATATCGAGCTTGATTGGTATAATCAGTTTAGTAGGTATTATTTATTGGGATAGAAAGACCTCTCAAAAAAATATCAGCGTGGAAACTGACTAAATTCAGATCATACATAAATAACTTGAGTACACATTGATTTAATATAAATAAGTTACTATTTAAAGAAAGGCAAAGTCATAAATTTACTTGATAATTCAATTGACTTTGGTATGATAAATTAATGAATTTAATTAGTAAAGGACGGTTCAATGAAGAAAATATTTAATTTACTTAAACTAGGGTTAAAGAACCCTCGCTATTATATTGAATCGATAAATGTGCCGTGGAAATATATTCATTTGGTTGCTTTTGGTTCGATATTAGCAATGACACTAGCGATGTTTGTTAATATTATTCCAGTTTTTTCACAAATTTCAGATGACTTCTCTAACGCTGTTGAGTATATTCCAGAGTATTCTTTATCAGAAGGAACTTTGAATATAGCTGAAGGAGAAAAACCACTCTATTATCAATCCGATTCAGTGCAAATTGTCATTGATGATTCCGTCAATACAGAAATGGGCTTTGAAACTGAAATTCCCGCTGAACAAAGAGAAATGTTGATGCCTAGTTCCCCTTTTGGGATCTTTATTATTGAGGATTACGCCTTTCTAACTGTTGGTGAGGTTGTTCAAGAAATCCCAGGTTATGATTATCTTTTTGCAAACAATCATCGCTTTGAATTATTCTTAAATTATATTGTTGAAGAATCATTTTCAATTAATACAATGATGTTTGTAGTAATGCTAGTGACTGCTTTCTTCGTTTACTGGTTCCAAATTATATTAATCAGTATTATGGCTGGTTTCTTTAATGTTCGACTGACTAGAGCCATTAATTTCAAAGCAAGACTGAAGTTAACAGTTGTAATCTCATTTGTGCCAATTCTATTACTGGAGTTAATGTCGATACTGATTCCGGGATTCGTCGCAACACAGTTTACTTTAGCTGCTATTACTTTATTCCTATTGTATCTTGCTTTTAAAAACCATACTAAATTTATTCATACTATTATGAATAACCTTGATGAAATCGATACAATCGATTTAGACTTTAAAGATGATACTGAGAGTCAAGACAACGATGACAATAATGATGAAGAAAAATAAATTTAACAAAATTAAAACCAGCTTCCACTAAAATTTGGAAAGCTGGTTTTTTGTTATTTCTTGCGGCTATTTTGTCGTGCTTGTGTTCGTTTATGTGATTGGATTTGTCGATCTAATTTTTTTTTATAGCCTGGTTTTACTTTACGTTTTTTATTACGTTGAATCATACCTTTAATCACAGTATCTTCATTTTTCTTTTTGTCTTCACGTTTTGCACGAGCATTTCTAGCTTTAACTTCTCTAATTTCACCTTTTATGATGTCAACGTGCTCAAATTCAATCCCTTTTTTCTCTAAAGTATGAATGTCACGTTCATTGTCAGGCTCAATTAAAGTATAAGCAACACCTTTAATATTGTTACGTCCGGTACGACCAACTCGGTGGATAAAGAATTCTAATTCAGTAGGAATTTCCATATTAATAACCATAGACGTTCCTGGAATATCAATACCACGGGCAGCTAAATCTGTCGCGACGACATATTGGAATTCTAGATCACGAATTTGTCGCATCACTCTTTTACGTTCTCTAGGTGTTAGTCCGCCATGAATCGTCGCTACTTTTAGTCCCTTATTTTTTAAGAAATGACTGACTTCATCGGCATATTGCTTTGTGTTACAGAAGATCAGTGCTAAATATGGCTCACCCATTGTTAGTAAGGAATAAGCTATCTCCGCTCTATCTCTGCCCCGCGTATAGATTAAGTAATTCTCAATCATATCAGCGATTACACCTTGATTATCGATTTCGATTACTTTTGGTGCCGTCATATATTTATTTAAGAACACTTCTAATGTTTGAGGGATTGTTGCTGAGAAAACCATGATTTGTAATTCTTCCGGCATTCTTGAGGCAATCTCGTCTACTATCGATAAAAATCCTAAATCCATTGTCATGTCAGCTTCATCAACAACGAATGTTTTGGTTGATTGAACCCAAAGTGCATTTTCAGACATTAAGTCGAAAATTCTCCCCGGAGTACCAATAACTAATTGAGGTTGTTCATTATTTTGTAATTTCTCAAGTTGACGTTGCTTATCAGTACCTCCGATATAACGCACGACTTTGATTGGTTTTTCTGAAAATTCAGCAAGTTGAATTGCTACATTATATAATTGTTCTGCTAATTCTCTACTTGGTGCAGTAACTACTGCTTGGACTTCATTTGCATCTGCATCAATTTGGTTTAAGATGGGCACTAAAAAACTATGTGTTTTTCCTGAGCCGGTTTGGGATTGAACAATTAAACTTTGTCCATCTAAAGCTTGTGGAATAACTTCTTCTTGAACAGGCGTTAAAGTTTCAAAGTGAATGTCTAATAACGCATCTTGAATAAATTGTTTCAATGGTAATTCTTTAAATAATTTCATAATATACTCCTTTCACTGTACTTTTTACTAACATGTCAAATTATACAAGTATCGGTTAAAAAAAACAAACCATAGTAATATTAGAATAAAATGAACAAATTATTAGATTTTTTTCTCCTTAAATTGTAACTAGGTCATTTTTAAGCTATAATATTGGTTGTTACAGATGGAGGGATTTCATGGAAAAATATCGTTTACTCATTACATTGTTCGGAGCTACGGGTGATTTAGCTGCCCGTAAGTTATTTCCAGCAATATATCGATTATACAAAAACAATTATATATCTGAACATTTTGCATTAATAGGAACTGCTCGTCGCCCTTGGACAGACGATTATTTGCGTGAGGTAGTCCTAAACAGTATTAAAAATGAAATTGATGACCAAGCACATGCTGAAGAATTTGCATCACACTTCTATTATCAATCACACGATGTGAATGATGAAGATGAGTATCATAATTTACAAGAATTAGCTTTAGAGTTAGAGGAAAAGTATCAAACACAAGGGAATCGAATCTTCTATATCTCACTCTCGCCTAGTCTATTCCCTATAATTACGCAGCATATTAAAGGTTCTGGCTTAGCTACGGAACAAGGTTATAACAGATTAATTATCGAAAAACCATTCGGAAATGACTTTAATTCAGCCAATGAATTACAAGAACAACTTCAAGTTTCTTTTGAAGAAAATGAAATTTACCGTATTGACCATTATTTAGGAAAAGGTTTTGTTAAGTCACTCCTAAATTTACGCTTTAGTAACATCATGTTAAAGTCAATTTGGAATAAAGAGAATATCGATCATGTTCAAATTACGCTTGCTGAAGAAGTTGGTGTTGAAGATCGTGGTGACTACTATGAAAATAGTGGTGTATCTAAAGACATGATACAAAATCATGCACTTCAAATGCTTTCATTAGTTGCTATGAACGAACCAAAGGACGATGAGCCTGAGTCGATTCGTCAAGAAAAAATTCATATCTTAAAAAATCTACATCAATATGATTCTGTTGCTGAATTACAAGAAAATGTCGTTCGAGGCCAATATGGAGCGAGCGAATCCAATGAGTACAAAGCATACCGTGATGAAGATAAGGTAGATGCTGAGTCAACCACTGAAACATATTTCGCAGCCAAAGTTTTAATTGATTTACCAGAATGGGAAGGTACACCTTTCTATATTCGCTCTGGAAAGCGACTAGAAGGAAAATATACAACGATTCATGTCCAGTTTAAAGCAACTAAAGAAGGTGTACCTAGCAATAGATTAATGATTGAAATTAATCCAGACCTAGCTTATCGACTTTATTTAAATCAAGAAACGATCGGTTATACTAATGAATTAAAACAAATTGAATTGTCATACTCACCAGATGAGGAAGAAATTAATGCAATGCCTGCAGATTACGAGCGTCTAATCTTAGCATGTATTCAAGGGAATTTAAATAACTTTAATCACTGGCTTGAAGTTGCACATGATTGGAAATTTGTTGATAATATTCAGCGATTATGGAAAGAGGCACCGAAACCTGATTTTCCAAACTATCCAGCAATGTCTAGTGGGCCAAAAGCTGCTGATGATCTCATTAATAAACAAGGCTTTGATTGGTTTGATTAAATAAAATACAAAGTAAAAGACCAAGTTGACTCAAAATCAACTTGGTCTTTTCTCTATTCACTTATGTTATCTAAATATTCTTGCGCTGCTTTCCCTAAATCCTCTAATAATTGACTCATTTCCTCTTTGCTATAGACCGAGGCACCACTTGCTTTAGGATGGCCTCCACCATGGTATTTAGCCGCTATTTCGTTGATTGCTGGTCCTTTTGACCGCACACGAACTCTCCAATATGGATGGCTACCTTCTTGTTCAATAAATAAAGCCCAAGTATTCACACCCATTATACTCCCTGGAATTCCGACAGCGACATTCGCCTCTTCTTCAGTAATTCCGTAACGTTTTAAATCAGCTTGATTAATTATGATGTGAGCCACACCATTGTCTGTAATTTCTAATTGGTCTAAGACAAAGCCTTGAAATTTCGCTTGTTCCATTGATTTTGTATTGAATCGGTCATTGATAATAAAGTGATCAATCCCTTGTTTAAGTAACTCTGCTGCTGTTGTTAGTGTTGTCGCACTTGTTGAATCATATTGAAAACGTCCAGTATCGCCGACAATACCAGCATATAGCATAAATGCAGCCTCTTTTGTTAGAGGTAACGCCTCTCCCAATTCAAGTGAAATATTTGCGATAATTTCACTACATGAACTTGCTTTTGTATAAACCATTTCTAAATCGCCATAACTATCCACATCAGGATGATGGTCTATTTTTACAAGTTTTGCCCCTTTATTATACCGCTTATCTTCAATTCTAGGATAATTGGCTGTATCAACAACAATGACTAAGGCATCTTCATAATCTGAATCTGCAATCTCGTCCATGTCACCCATCCAAGATAACCCTTTTGACATCGTTCCAGCTGCTAGCACTTTTTTGTTCTCAAAAGCATTCTTAATTAGATACTTTAAGCCAAGTTGTGAGCCAAATGCATCTGGATCGGGTCTCACATGTCGATGAATAATAATTGTGTCATGTTTTTTAATGTATGTTAATAATTCTTGTACTTTCTCAGTTTCTAAATACATAGTCTATCCCTTCTATAACTCATTTACTTTGTTTCAATAACTTGGGTCGTAATAATTGCTTTTGCAACTAAAGAATTCTCGTGGAAAACATTGACTTCAATTAGGGCTGTTCGTCTATTCTGATTGAAAATATCAACTTTAAATTGAATTAAATTCCCCATTTGAATTAATTTGAAATAATGCAAATCAATCTTTTCAATAATATGATTTTGATTTGTTGTATCATAAAATTTTTGATAAGCAGAATGCGAAATTAATTCACAAAGAACACCATAAGAAATCGTTCCTAAACTGTTTAACATTTGTGGTTGGACAACAACGTGGTAGTCATACTTATGTTCTTGTGTTTTTAAGATATATTCTTCAATGTGCATAATAATATCATCTTCAAATGTATTAACAATTTGTGGTTGCTTTTGAATCATTTGAATATTACGCATAATATCTTGACGTGAGACAACGCCTATTAATTCCATATTATCTTCTATAACAGGAATCATCTCAATATCTTCACGCACCATCAGTTGTGAGACACTTGCGACAGTCATATGTTTTTGAACAGTCACTAAATCTTTAGTCATGACTCTTTCAATTAGGACTGATTCAGATTTCCCTATGAGGTCTTTCGCCGTCACAACTCCGATCAAACGGCTGTTATGATGGACTGGAAAGCGTGAAAGTCCAGATTTACGTGAAAGCTCGTAAAATGTGTTCACAGTATCTTGAGCCGTTAATGCAGGCGTTTGATCAATCGGCGTAAAGATATCGGCAATAGTCATAATTTCTTTCTTTATTTCTTGGTCTGCCATAGAACGGTTAATAATCGTCGCCACTGTAAATGAATCAAAAGGCGTCGAAATAACTGGTAATTTCTTCTCGTTAGCAAGCTCCACGATCTTATCACTCGTATCAAAGCCACCTGTAATTAGGACAGCGACATCATTCTCTAACGCCAATTGTTGAACTTCTTCCCTGTTTCCCACGATGATGAGTGAATTAGGTACAAAATATCTTTTAACGTCATTTTCTTGCATTGCGCCAATAATGAATTTATTAAGGTGACGATCTAAACCTTCTTCCCCACCTAGAACAGTTCCTTCGATTATTGAAACCATTTCATTAAAGCGTAACATTTCTGGTAAAAACTTTGATTTCTTCTCAATACGGATTGTTCCAACTCTCTCGATTGTTGAGACAATACCCAGTGTTTCAGCATCTTTAATTGCTCGGTAAGCCGTTCCTTCACTCATATTCAAATGCTTGGCGATGCCTCGAACGGATATTTTCTTGCCAATGGGAAGTGTTTCGATATATTGTAGTATTTGATCATGCTTTGTAGTCACTAAATCCCTCCAGATTAATAAAAAAGGTTCTTGAATTTTTGGTGTTGGTGAGAGAAATCTCACTGACACCTTTTTTTGTATGTACACAAAAGCCAGTGAATTCCTATATAATAAAGTTACCATACATTACTAAAAGGAGAATTCACTTGGC
>NZ_JBGQRB010000045.1:0-17258 GCF_045528645.1 Ruoffia sp. FAM 20857 | reverse complement strand
AAACAAGAGAATCGTAAGAAGGTTCATTTAGTTAAAATCTACTTCGAGAACGCACTATTTTGTAGAAAAATTCCCAATTTTTCCAAGAACGATTAATTTATTCAAGAAACCAGCTTAAATTATAGAGGTATGAATTATTCAGGTATTATAAATTTCCGTTAATATTTAGTAAATCTATTATGGTAATTTAATCTTTGCGACATTTAATGATCTTAGTGTAGGTGTTTTCTTATATTGGTGTTCTTCCATTTTAATTAAGATGTCATTGAGCATCTGAACTGTATCTGACATATAAGAACCTTTATTTAACATAACACACTCAGAACGACTTCCTTCAGCGGCATCTGTCATTTCTGCTCTTGAAGGGATTCCTTCATCTAACATTGAAGCGAGTACTTCTGTCCCCCAAATCACAGGGGTGTCACTTGCCTCACAAATCCATAAGATTTCTTGTTGTAATTCAGCAAGTCTCACATAACCACTTTCTACCGCTAAATCTCCGCGGGCAATCATGACAGATACTGGATTTCGACTTCCAGCTTTTAGAATCACTTCTGGTAAATTATTCATTGCTTGAACTGTTTCAATTTTTAAAGTTAATGGGATATCATTCAATGGTCGATTCGTTTTTTCAATTTCTGCTTGAATTTCTTCAATATCATCCGTAGTTCGAATGAATGAACAACCAATCATATCCGCATGTTCAACGGCAAAGTGAATCGCTTTTCGGTCTTCATCAGTTAGGACATCGATATCAAACTCTGTTTTAGGGAAATTAAGGCCTTTCTCAGCCTTTATTCTAACAGAGCCACCT
Source organism: Ruoffia sp. FAM 20857 (assembly GCF_045528645.1). Classification (NCBI taxonomy): domain Bacteria; kingdom Bacillati; phylum Bacillota; class Bacilli; order Lactobacillales; family Aerococcaceae; genus Ruoffia; species Ruoffia sp. FAM 20857. Next base: position 16,444 of record NZ_JBGQRB010000045.1, on the reverse strand, counting down.
CTGACTCTCTTTACTAGTAGTAAAGCTTCTGACTCCCCAATCTTTTTCACTTCAAGCTCAATGGACCCATCATCAATCAAAATCAGATCATCAATTGATAATTGCTCAAAAATTTGAGGTATACTGCAACCGATAGTCACTTTAATATCGTCATCAAGAGCTGGTAAATTTACATAATCTTTAGTCATACGAACTAAATCACCTGCTTTTACTTTGGGTTTCTTAAATTTTGTAAAGACCCAATCTGTTCTAATTTTAGGACCGGCAATGTCGATTAATATTTTTACTTTTTTATCTAATTCTTCGGCTACTTCATGAATATTGTCTATCATGGCACTCCAAGTATCTTCATTGTCATGCGCTGCATTAATTCTAGCAACATTCATCCCACTCTCAATTAATTCTTTCAAAAGCACCTTGTCTTCAGATGCTTCTGTAGGCATTGTCACCATAATGCGTGTATTTCTTTCTCTTGGCGCATCTCCAAAAAACAATTGTGTATTCTGAGCAAGTCTGTTTCTTCCAGCTGTTGATTGTTTTGATTCAGGTTCTTCAATCTCCATATCTTTGCCAATTGTATTTCCTAAACGTCTAATAACAGACTCTAAAGTAAATAACGTTCTAGACTCTAATCTACCTAAACTTGATAGACCCCATGAAGATAAATCTGCTTGTAATGATCGGATATCTCGTCTTCTTAAAGCAAGATAAGCAAACAAATTCCTAGCACTTTCACGAAATTCGTTTCGTTCGATATATTTATCAATGGCTTTAAATTCAGTTTCAGATTCAGCTTTTATTTGTTGGTATAATTCTGTTAAATCATCATAAATTTGAGTTTGTTCTTTAATACTTGAGTATGTCATTTGTTCACCTCATAATATATTATTGTTAATGTGATTATAACAATATTCATCGATATTTGAAAACGTTACCCTTTATTATTACTACATATATATTTATAGGTATAAAATTTTATAGAAATACAAAAAACACTACAAAAATTGCAGTGCTTTAAATAACTCATCTATACATTCTCTTGAAAGTAGTGATAATAAATTATTGGTCTAAGTATTTGTTCGTTAATGACACATTTTGTCCTCTGTCATAACCATCATGATAGGCATGGCTATTTCGACTTAAATCAGGTTGTTTAAAGGCTAAAGAACCATTAATTTCTTGATTAAACTTATCTACAACATCTTGAGGAGTTTTGATAATTAAAGCAAACTTCTCATTATCATCTGCCATCTCTTCTCTTTGCTTGGCAAATTTATGGTCTAAACCATCCATAAACCCTTGATAGTAGGCTTTTCGAATTTGAGCTTGAGCAAGTGTAGAATCCTCATTATTATCTTTAATATGAATTCCTGCATAATGCTTCATTGATTCTGCAGCTAAGTAAAATACTTCGTAAGCCAATTCAATATCTTCTGGATAACCCATTAGAACAACCTTTCTTTGCACGCTCTTTTGATGAGGCAGTCGGTTACTCTGCACATAAAACATCACTCTGAAGTTTTCAGAAATGATCTTAACTAACACTTTCTCCCACCAATATAATCGCTTATATACAGAAAGGGATTTGATAATAATCTCTTGCTTTCCACCTTCATTTAACTCATCTTGAGAAATTTTATATTTAAGCATTAATTTTTGGGCCATTAATAAGGCTGTTTGACTCTCCTCGTCATTACCACCGTCTTCAGCAAGTGATAACAAATTACGTATTTTATCGAGAATTTTATCATTGATTGACACATTAATACCCCCTTGTTATGGCAATATAACTAATTTTATCATATTTTGAGATAAAATATAAATACAATGCCTAATTTAACGTAAAGTTCTTAAAACTTCTTCAAAGCGTTCTGGTAAGTCTGTTTCGAAATTCATTTCTTCCCCAGTTGTTGGATGTATAAAATGAAGCGATTGAGCATGTAAAAACTGACCATCATCAAGACGAGCGAGTTGTCCTTTCATTTGGCCCACGCCTTGGCGATATAAAGGATCACCTACAATTGGGTGGCCGATGAATTCTAAATGCACACGAATTTGATGCGTCCGTCCCGTTTTTAACTCAACTTTAACGAGTGTATTATGCGCAAAAGTTTCTAATACTTCAAAATGAGTCAGTGCGTATCTACCTGCATGATTCGTCGTAAATTTAATTCGATTACTTGGGTCACGATTAATCGGCGCTTCTATGATACCTGTAGGTGTTTCAATCACTTCATTGACCAAAGCAACATATGTCCGTCCCATCGAGTGATCTTCTAATTGTTCACTAAGTTTTTGATGGGCAAGATTGTTTTTGGCTATAACGATTAAACCTGATGTATCTTTATCAATTCTATGAACTATCCCTGGACGGATAGTATCTTCATTATTAGATAAATTATCATCTAAGTAATGCACTAGAGCATTCACTAAAGTTCCACTTTGATGCCCTTTTGATGGATGAACAACCATATCAATGGGTTTATTAATAACTAAAACATCTTCATCTTCATAAATAATATCTAATGGAATATCTTCTGGTAAGATAGCCATTTGTTCTTCTTCAGGAATTTCAACGTTAATTACTTCACTCCCATTTAATTTGTAATTTGCTTTTTGATGCACGCCATCAACAGTAATGTGCTGATTTTTTAATAATTTTTGAATGGTAGAACGGCTGTAAGTTTCTTCAGATAATAAGTCTACTAATACTTTATCTAAACGACCTACTTCGCCTTCTAATTCAAATTTTTTTGTTTCTTTAATTTTTGTCATTATAAAACATCCTCTGTATTTTCAAAAAATAATATTACGATAATAAGCAATACGACTCCGATTGTCAGTGCAGCATCCGCTACATTGAAAATCGGAAAATCTATAAACTTGAGTCTAACCATATCGATTACGTAACCTAAACGAATTCGATCGATAAAATTACCAACAGCTCCACCAAGAATTAAACCGTAACTTAAACGAGTTATAAAATGATGGTCACGATTCTTGAAGATCAAATAAATAATATAAGCAGCAGCCAACACGGTAATAATTAAAAAGAAATTCACTCGACCCGAGAACAAGCCCCAGCCAGCACCATCATTACGTAAATAGAAAAAATCGAGAACATTGGCAATTCCTTCAGCTGATTCCCCTACTTGTAAGTTTGTTACCGTCAAAAACTTGACAATTTGGTCAAAAACAATTAATAATATTGCAACGAAAAAAGATAAAAACATAGATACTCCTTGCCTTTAGGTTCTAAATATTTAATAATATTTGAATTGCTAATAGTGTTATTATATACTAATCTAAGTAAAAATTAAATTTATTATTTTTTAAACAATTTAAATCATTTTTAAGGAGTGTCTATGAAACATTTGAATAAAATTGTAATACTCTTAATAACAACACTATTTATTGCTGGTTGTGATAACTCAGTAGAAAGAGCTGAAAAAACAGTCAGTCTCGTTCAGGAGAACGTTACAAGTATTGTTAATGAGTTAACAGAAATACAACTTGCTGAAGGAAACCTACAAGCAGAATTTGAAAGTACCATTGCTAACGCTGGAGATGATCTTACTTATTTTGCTAGTGATGATTCACCCATCCAACAAAATATTCGACGCCGTAAAGAACACTTGACTAAATTAGAAGAAGTTCGTGGTGAATTGGATACAATGATTGAGGAATTTTCTAATCAAGCTGATAATAGTCCGCTTCCAACTGAACAAGTGACAAATCAAATTACTCAGTTACAGGAATTGTCTCAAGAAATCGTTACTTACATATCTGATTATCGAGATACCATTGAAACGGAATCAATCGTATACAAATCGATTGCAAATCCAGAAACAGATTACTCATCTTTCTTTGCTGTATTTGATAGTGTGTCAAAGTTACATACAACCAATCAAATTAATTTAGAGCGTATCTTAGGGTACTTTGAACCTATCAATGCGCAATTAATTAATTTTAAAGTATATTTAGCTAATTTACAAGAATCGAATTAGAAATTTGTAATAAAGACAAGAGGAGTTTTTAATATGTCCAACTTAAAAAACAAAAAAGTCAACTCTTATACTAAAGTATTTGCCTTGCTATTGCTTTCAGTATTCGTCTTGGCCAGTTGTCAGCAGTCAAATAATGCTGAACAAGAAGAACCGCAGTATTTTACACTGCCAGAAGTAACTCCAAAGTATGACAGTGAGACAATCACTGAATTCAATAACCGAGTGGCTACAAATGATACGAACCGCTATGAAGGTTTAGTTATACCTGATGAGCCATTGTTATCTCAACCCGAACAATTACCTTCTGCCCTTTTCTATGATAGTGGAATTTCTATTCCTTATCCTGAAGACGGAGTTAAGGGAGTTTACTTAACGGCTGAGAATGTTGCCAATGAAGAATACTTTAACTACATTATCGATTACATCAATGAAACAGAATTAAATGCTGTAGTGATTGACTTCAAAGATGATTGGGGTAACGTCATTCCACCTATTGAAACTGACAATGAGTATGTTCAACAAAACGTAATAGGATCTGTAGACTACGCTGAAGTCTTACGTGTCCTAGAAGAGAATGAAATTTATCCAATTGCTCGTATCACAACTTTTAAAGATAATCTATTAGCCGAGGCGCGTCCAGACTTATCATTTAAAGATTCTGCCACAGGTGAAATTTGGTCAGATGGGAATGGTTCTAAGTTCATTAACCCGTTCAGTCAAGATGCTTGGGATTATGTCCTTACGATTGCTGAAGAAGCTGCTAAAATGGGCTTCAAAGATATTCAATTTGACTATATTCGGTTCCCTGAAGGTTTTGAAACTTTCCATACTCAATTAGAATATGAAGTGGGAGAATATTCGGTATTCGAATCAGATAATCCCGATGAACAAGGCTACGAGCGTGTCGCCGCAATTAATGACTTTTTAACTTATGCCGATAACCGACTTACGCCTTATGGTGTTGAAATTAGTGCTGATATCTTCGGATACACAGCGGTTGCTGGAGATGCTCCAGACGTTCGTGGTATTGGTCAAAACTTTACTCAAATGGCTGAACGAGTAGATGTGGTATCTTCTATGATTTACCCTTCTCACTGGACTTCTGGATTCTTTGGATTTGATGTACCAGACTATTACCCTTATGAATTTACTAATACTTACATTCAAGAAGAATTATATGTGTTAGGTCCAGTTCAAAATAATATTGTCTCAAGACCTTGGTTACAGGACTTTACGATGTTCATGGAGTACGGTCCAACTGAAGTTCAAGGACAAATTAATGCCTTAGCTGAAAACGGCATTCATGAGTATTTACTTTGGAATGCAGCTGGTGAATATACAACGGGTGTTGATTATGCTCCTGATGTAGAGACGGCACAAGTAACTGAATAAAGATAAAAGAGCTCGACTAGTTTTGCTAGTCGAGCTCTTTTTATATTCTTAAAGTTGATACATTGTATCGATTGGAATGGATACCCCAAAATCCAATAGTACTATATATGCTTGCCTAATTGGTTTGTTGTAAGCAATTGTCAGTGCTTTTGAATACAAACTAATTTGGAAACGATATTTATTTACAATTTGTTCAATTTGTTTTTCTTTTGTCATATTGGCATAAGGTTTATAGCGATCCGTTTTGTAGTCATAGATGACGATATCTTCATCAAATTCAATAAAGTTATCGATAACCCCATGAATTAGCAACTGATCTTCAGACAATTCTTTCATGTTCTCTGCTGCAATATTATTTTCAAATAATTTTAATGCTGGAGTTAAATAAGAAAATGCTTGTTCCTTTTTAACTCGATCTGCATGTTCAATCGTTAACTGTCCTAATTCACTTTGAATAAAAGTGATGACACTATCATAGTTGATTAATTCGGCCAATTGTTTACTAATGTGTTTCGTTTCAACGAGAGATTGGCTAGTTTTAATTAATATTTCTTTTAATTGCGTTTGATTTTTCTCTCCCAAAATCGAAAAGTCTAACTGTTGTAATAAGAAGTGTGTTGCGCTCCCTATTTCAGCATAATTTGGTTTGGTTTCTAAGTTATCTATGAATTTAGGTGGTTCAAACGTATCTTCAGTATAGCGAATTCCTTGAATAGACGAAGAGCTTTCGTGTTCTTCAACATTTTGGCTTTCGTTCGAGTTACCACTACGGTCTTCGAAATAAGCAATTTTATCGATACGCGGTTCTTCGTATAAGCGTTTCAATTCAGATACAGATTGATAACTTGAGGTATTCGTCGCTAATTCATATGTGTAGTTATAATTAAATAACTGATTCATATGATTATAGACGCTTTGATCACTTAAATCATTGACATCAAGACGTCCAATTTGCTTAGCTAAATTGGGTTTCTTTGAGTAATTTACTGGTATTTGATATTGAATTTGTAAATCTGCAATGCTTTGTAAATCGATAAACTCAATATTGATTTGCGATAGATTAAATTCAGCTAAACCGGAATCAGTTTGACCTTTAGCGATGGCTTGTCTAATCCAATCTAACCAACTTGAAGCACTTTGGCGCTCCTGTAAAGGAACCATTAATGTCTCATGATTACTTTTATCTTGCGTCGCTTCTTGTTTAGTATGCCACTCTTCTTCATTTTTAATCGTTCCAACAATCATGAGCTTTTGCTCACATCTCGTTAAGGCTACGTATAATTTACGCATTTCTTCCGCTTTTAACATATTTTCCTTTTCAATCTTAAATGCTTGTTTTGTAAAGGAGTCAAATTTAATACGGTTTTCAAAGTCATAGTAATCAGAACTAATCCCAAAGTGTTTTGAAGCGATGTATGATTTCGACCTTACGTCTTGTAAATTGAATTTTTTAGCTGTATCCATTAGATATACAATTGGAAACTCTAAACCTTTACTAGCATGTACAGTCATCAGTCTCACAAAATTTTGTTCCCCATCGAGTAAAACTGGCTCTGCTAAGTCATTTTGTTGTTGCATTACTTTCTCAATGTAGCGAATAAAGCCAAAGACGCCTTTGTATTGGCTTTGCTCAAATTCCAATGCTTTCTCATACAAGGCATGTAAGTTCGCCTCGCGTTGGACTCCGTTATTTAAACCTGCTACATAATCTAGGAAAGATGTTTCTTGGTAAATCGTCCAAATTAAATCCACTAAGGAAATGCGTTTTGACAAGGCGTTCCAATGTGTCAATTGCTTGAAGAAGTTACTCAATTTCTGATGGATATCTTTATTACTCTCTTGGATTTCTGGGTCATTTAAGTAAGCAATGACTGCTTCATAGAACAAGCCATTGGGAGAATGAATCCTAATCTTACTTAGGGCTTCATCATCTAATTGAACAAAATATGATCGTAATATCGCAACTAATGGGATATCTTGTAAAGGATTGTCGATTAGTTTTAATAACGCTAACATTAATTGAACTTCTTGTCTTTGAAAATAATTCTCAACTTTTTGAGCATAAATCGGTACATCATAACTTTCTAAGATTCGTTGTGCAATTAAGAAAGGCTTTCGTGTTGGCGTAAGAATAACAAAATCCGAGAATGTTACGGGTCTTTGTTTTTTCAACTTCTTATCATAGACTAAGTAACCTTCTGCTACTTTATTTCGAATATCTTGAGCGATAATATGGCTTTCAGCTTCTAATGAAGTATCTGCTAATGCAATCTCATCACTGACTGCCTCATCGATTTCTTCACTCTCTTGATTTTCTTTTTCATATAAGAGTAGTTGAATATTAAAGTCTTCATGTGGCGCTGCTGGTTCAAAAGATTTATTCCCAGTTGTAAGTGATTCTGCTTTTCCATAATTCATCTCACCAAATTCTGAATCCATCACCCGCTCAAATACGAAGTTTGTAAATTGCAGTATTTCATCTCTTGAACGGTAATTTTTATCTAAGATAATGAGCTTATCTTCGCTAGAATTTGCATAGTTTAAATACCGATTTAAAAATAAACTCGGCTCTGCCATTCTAAAACCATAAATCGATTGCTTTACGTCCCCTACCATAAATAAGTTATCGTTTAATTCAGTTCGTGTCTCATGTGATAAAAAGTATAAAATGTCATTTTGGATATCATTAATATCTTGGTACTCATCAATCATTATTTCTTTAAATTTATCATGATAAAACATTGCAGCTGAACTGACTTGTCTTTGTTCATTTTCTTGGTTTAATGGCGCTAAAATATCTAAGGCGAGATGTTCTAAATCATTATAATCAATCATATTTATTGATGTTTTATGTTCAGCTAATCGGTCCATAAATAGTTTAGCTAATTGAGATAAGGAATAAATAATGTTTCCCTGCTCTTGTTCCACTTTTTCAGTTAACTTATATTCATAAGTAAAGATTGGCACTATATTTTTAGTGATAATGTCTTTTGCTTCATCTCGTAATTCTTTGAGTTCAGCCACTATTTCATAGTCTTCGGAAGATTTCTTATTTGCTTTCCATTTGCCAAATTGAATTGAACTCGCTTGTGAGAATAAATCCTCAAGTTTATCTTCTCTCGACAATTCAAATAAAAAATTTGCTTGTTGTAAGTCTTCTTGAATGATTGGCTCATACTTAGAAACGCCCTCGTCAGAAAGTGAATGCAGTAAATTTGTCGCTGTTTCTAGTAATTTAATGGCTTGTAGGCTATTGGTTTCAAGCACAAATTTAATTGTTTGTTTATATAATAAACTATCTTTAAATGCTTCAAAGTTAGCACTTGCGTTATTTGCATCTTCTAACCATAAAGTTGGATTCGTTTGTGAGCGGGCAAATTTATAAATATCGATGATCGTATCAAATAATGCTTCATCGGAACGCACACTTCCGTATCGCGCTAAAAGTGATTGGTAAATTTCAGGCGAAATATCTTCAATTTCAGAATTTGAATCATGGATTGAAACAATCATGTCATCCCAGACATCTTGATAAATTAACTGTACTTGCGTCTGATCCGTCACTAAAGAGAAATTAGGGTTAAAATCGATTAAATAAAAGAAATTTTGGATGATTTCTAGACAGAATGAATGCAGTGTTTGAATATTTGCCTTAGGTAAAAGAGATAATTGGTGTGTTAATCGTCTTTGTTCCTCAGGATTCAGTGTTTCGTTCACTGCGTCTTTTAATCTGCTCTCCATTCTTTCTTTCATTTCATTCGCTGCAGCTTCGGTAAAGGTAACGACTAAAAGTTCATCAACATTCGCAAATCCTTGCAATATATGATTAAAAATCCGTTCAATTAATACTGTCGTTTTTCCTGAACCGGCGGAAGCTGAAACAAGGATATTACTTCCCTTATGTTGGATTGCTTCCCATTGTTCATCGTTAAAATTCGAATTAAGCGGTTTAGGTTCTATCTTATTCATCATCTTCTTCATCTTCCCCACTTTCGTCCAATTCTAATAACATTTCTTGTATGATATTCTTTTTATTAATTGTCTTTTCACGGTATGCCTGATAATTTTCAGTTGAATCAAACCCACTTATTACCCGGTATTCCGGTTGTAATGATGTCGTGTATTGATTTTCTTTGAATGGTTTTAATTCAATCGCACCATTTTGAATTTGATTCGCTGCTTGTTTAAATTTCATGTGGACGTATTTTAAGAGGATATCTAACTCTTCTTCCGTAAATACTCGACTGTAGGCATTGTAAAGTCCACCTTTTTTAAACTTCACAGGATAAATAAGACTATTATTCGTTACTTCTATACTTGAATCAATATAGGTTAATTGTTCTTCATCAACACTGACAAAACCATTAAAGGTATTCTCAGATAATTGTAACTCTTCCATAGCTTCTAAAGATTCTGGCAGCGATGCCTCTTTAAAAGCTGTGTAGGAGTGAATTAATGGTTGGTAAAATGCACCGAAAGCCTTTGTATCTGAGTAATTGCTTAAAGCAACGCTTAAATAAGTTAATACTTGTAAATCGAGCCCATAATACGTATCAACTACATTAAATTCCTTTTTACCTGATTTATAATCGACAATTTGTATAAAAGTATTGTTTGAAGTTTTAGCTGTATCAACCCGGTCAATCTTCCCGCTAATACTTAGATGTCCGCCACTATTTAATGGGTAAATGAATCCTTTTAATTGGTCAGGGGATGGTGAAATTCCAAATACTGCTTCAGATTGAATTGAAGTCATCTTCGTTCGTTTTTGTTGTGCTTGACTAAATTTTATAAAACGAAACAGTTGCTCGTCCATTTGCGTTTTAATCGCATTAAACTTCGCATGACTAAACATAATATTAAATCGTTCGTCTTGTTCTAATTTTCCTTTGACTTGGTTAAATAATTGCTTTAAATTGCTCATATCAACTTGTCTTAAATCTAATTTCTCATCAATTAATAGTCTAGTAAATGAATCTAAAAAGTCATGGAAATAATCCCCAGACCGTGCATAATCAAGTTCAAATAATTTTCTTTCTTTTATCTTTAAACCATGTAATAAGAAATGGCTAAAAGGATCTTGGAAATATTGTTCAATTTTTGAAACTGAAGCATTAATATCTTTACCGAATAATTGAATCGCAATTTCTGGAGCGATATTAGTTGGTAATTCATTGAATTTCGCCACTGCTTCAACAATCGCTTCGATGGATTGACGCGTTTCTTTCTCTTCGCCATCATAGTCATCCATAACTAAAAATACTTGTTTATGCAGATTATTAAGTAGACCTTCATCTTGAGTGAGGTAATGTGATAATTGAAGTAATAAATTTTGTTCCATACTATATTTTCCAAAAGTACTTGGGTGAAGATGTTCCAATTCAGAAACTAAATCGTGCGTAAATATGTAACTTGGTAGTTTCAATTGTTTCACTATTTGCATGATATATGGACTTAATTGCATACTTTGATTATTTACACTCGTAGCATAGCTAAAATAAATTCGTTCGGAAGCGTTCAGTAATAATTGGTACACTAATAATAATTCTTGGCTATATTGTTGTTCGTTAAGCTTCATTAAGTATTGATGAGGGAGTAAATCTTTTTGAAGTAACTCTCTAGATGCTTCATCTAATAAAGAATAGGTTGGTCGATTCAGCGGTAAGGTTTTGTCGTCCATACCAATATAGAAAGCAATCTTAAATGGCTGTACCTGCGGACTTTCGACACTCGTTAACGTAACTTGATCGAGTGTTGCAGGGATTATATGGTAACTTGATTCACATAAACCAGCGATTAATAACTCAACAAATAAAGCATATGAAATGGTTTGGTCCTGATAAATCTCATTAAACTCATCTAATAGATCAACGAATACTTGCCACACTTGCTCATCCCGGCGAGAAGATTCTACTTCACCCGTATCGATAGAAATATCGCGTTGTTTAACAAACTCATCACGAACGCCTAAATCAAGCATCAATTGATAGAGCCATGCTCCAGCCTTTTGGCCCGTCATAGGACTTTCCCAAGCTTTAAAGGCTTGGCTGACGTCAGAAATTATCCATTGTCTCCATCTCTCAGCAAGTTCTTTCATTGTATAGTGAGTTGTACGATCACCGTCTTGAACAAGTTTGGATTCATCTTCAAAATGCCAGGTAAAATTTGGTTGAATTAAACGGTAACCAAAATAACCATTAGCTAAAATAATGTTTTCAAAGTAATTTACTTCTTGGTCTTTAATCTTCTCTTGTTGCTCTATTGGTGTGTCTTTTAGAAATTTAGGAATAATTAAACCTGACTTCAAGAAGCCCATCACATCATCGTATTTCCAATTATAAAGTTTTAAATTCAATAAGCTCTCAAGTAATAGAACAAAAGGATGCTGATTCATCTTAGCAACATTATCGATAAAAATAGGTATATCGTTCACATCAAAATACGGTTTTGCTATCACTTGATATCTTTCAAATTCACGTGTCATAACAACAATGTCTTGATATCGGTAACCCTCAGTAGCTACTAAATGGTGAATTTGGTTACTTACATGACGTAACTCCGTTTGAATGGTATCCGCCTGCCAAACTTCAATCGGTGGGCTTAAGTACTTCGTTTTCTCATCATCTATACTCGTCCCAATTTCTTGAATATCTTTAAATAGCTTCGCTGTCATTAGTAAATCAGTTCCAATTGTATGAAGTGGTTTATTAATGTCCCAATCCGGTGACACCTTAATTTGATTAAACTGTGCTAACGCCTTTACTTGATGGTATGTATAGCGAATTGTATCCAGAATCGGCTGAAACGCTTGGCTATTGGCTAATGAATGAGTAATAGGCAATGTGAGCCATACATCACTGAAAGAGGCTGAAAGCTGCATTAAAAGGCTCATCTGTTGCGCATTAAAATAATAATAATGATCAATAATCGCGTAATGGTCATCTAATTGTCCTTCACTTTTAATAAAGGCTTCTAATTGCTCTAAAGTGCTGTATTGTGAGACATCTAAAAGGTCAATTCTCTCAATAAATTTCGTATAAATCAGTTGTATCTCGACGATTTTTTGTTGTTCTAGATTAGGTATACCTTCACTTATATCTGAAACATCGTTATGTGTATCAGTCGTTATGCGTGACAAATCTTCAGGTGTAATATTTCCTTCGATTAACTCATTAAATAATGATAATAACTTATCAATGAAACCTTGATGGTTAATTTGACCTCTTAATACAATGAGTTCATCTTTTAATTCACTAAGCAATTGTCTAATAATCATCGTTAAACCAACATCAGAAATTGTTTGATGATTGGGACTTTGAGGTCGAATCATAAACCATGCTAGTCGCGTGAAACTAACCACTTGTAATGACATCATCGCTGCTTCTTCCTGCCCTTTGACCTCTTCGATGGTATTTAGGACAAAAGTCTCCATATCAAACTTCAAATGGTCAGGAACAATATAATAAATCGTTGCATTCGGATTGGTTTCAAGAATATGTAATAATTTTTCAATTATAACGCGTTTTTTATTTACTGAGAGATCTCCAGTTATAATTTGTAATCCCATTCTTTACTCCTTTCAATAAACTATTCTGTCGCTTTAAACTCATTTTATCTAAGAAAAGACGGAAATATAACCAAAATGCCTGGTATAATTTCCGTTTCTTCAATAATTATTATAATTTTTCTAAAAATCTTTCTTTGTTCACTTTCGCTCTTTTATGATCAGCCGAAGCAATTAATTGCCCATCTACCATAGCTTCAAGTGAAAGTGTCAATATAGATTTATTTTGTTCCGTTATTTTAGCTGTAATGCTAACCAATTTCCCAACGGCTGTTGGCGCTAAGTGTTTCATAGAAAACTCAATTCCAACCGTTGTTTCGTCATTGTCAGTGTAATTTTGACATAATTCATAAGAAACATTTTCCATCCAAGCCATTATACTCGGTGACGATAGAACTTCTAAGCCACCTGAACCAACAGAAGCTGCTGTTACAACATCTTGCACTTTGAATTCTTTGGTCAATGTCTTCATTATCTAATTACCCCTTAAAATTATTTTGCGTTTAATTCAACAATTTTAATAATGACATTAGCTGCTTTCTCCATTGTTTCTACTGAAACATACTCGAATCGACCGTGCATATTTTCGCCACCTGCGAAGATATTAGGTGTAGGTATTCCCATGAAACTAATTTTAGACCCATCAGTTCCTCCACGAATTGGATAAATTCTTGGTTGGATATTTAAAGTTTCCATAGCATTTTGGGCTAAATCAACCGGCGTCATATCTTTTTCAATAATTTCACCCATATTGTAATATTGATCTTCCATCTCAAGTTCTAGTGGTTTAGATGGATAATTATCATTAATTTTGTTCACAGCTGATTGAACGAATGCTTTACGATCTTCGAATAATTTACGATCATGATCACGAATAATCATTCTTAGAACAGCCTTATCCACTGTTCCTTCAACGTCAGAAATATGGTAGAAACCTTCTCGATCCTCTGTGTGTTCTGGTACTTCAAGTTCTGGGAATTCATTCATAAATTCGTTCATAACTGTTACTGCATTCAACATCTTACCTTTGGCAGTACCTGGGTGAATGTTTTTACCAGTTATTGTAACGGTTGCGCCTGCCGCGTTAAAACTTTCATATTCTAATTCGCCTTCTGGACCTCCGTCCATAGTATAAGCAAAATCAACATCAAAGCCTTTGGCATCAAAGTGATCTGCTCCACGGCCAATCTCTTCATCTGGACCAAATGCAACACGCACTTTACCGTGTTCAATTTCTGGATGGTTCACTAGATATTCAACTGCTGTTATAATTTCAGCAATCCCTGCTTTATCATCCGCACCAAGTAAGGTCGTTCCATCTGTTGTAATTAATGTTTCTCCAATGTAATTATTTAAGTTTGGAAAATCAACTGGATCCATGACGATATCTTCTTCAGCATTTAAGGTAATGGCAAGTCCATTATAATTTTCAATCACATTTGGTTGCACGTTTACAGAGTTAAAATCTGCCGTATCAACGTGCGCGATAAATCCAATTGAAGGGACATCTTTTGACGTGTTCGCTGGTAATGTTGCTGTGACAAAGGCATTATTTGGGTTAAGTTCTACCTCATCTAAGCCAATCTCTTTTAATTCTTCAACTAATAAATTTAATAAATCAAATTGTTTCTCTGTTGAAGGAATTGTCTCACTAAATACATCTGAACGTGTATCTATCTTGGCATATCTAATTAATCTCTCTTTTGTTTTTTCAAAAATACTCATAATATCACCTTTCTATTCGTACATAAATGGATTTGTGTTTGTAGTGCTCTCAATGACTTCAATATCCCAAAAATTCTCTTGAGCTAAGTTTTTAATAACTGTAGCCATTTTCTCTTTGAATATGTGTTCAATGTAATGACCACTATCAATGGTAAGTATATCAAATTCATAAGCGTCTTGCCCTTTATGAAAAGTAATGTCACCTGTAATAAATACATCCGCTTCCTCGTCTAGAGCAGCTGATAGTGATTCAAAGGAAGACCCACCAACAATGGCGACGCGATTATATGCCTCTTTTGGTGTTCTTTCTATTAAAGTGAGATTGTTCGCATTCAATTTATCTTTGATATAAGAAATTAAGTCTTGACGAACAAAGGTATCTGGCAAATTCCCCACACGCCCTAAGCCACTTAAACCGTCTTCAGATGGCTCAAGTTCTTTAATGTCGTTAAGTTTTAAAGCATTAGCTAACCAATCGTTCATCCCATTCAATGCTTTATCTAAATTAGTATGTAAGACAAAGACATTGATGTCATTTTTAATAAGGTCAGTATACATTCTTAAATCAGCCGTTGAATTATCGAAACGTTTGATTGGGTTAAAAAGTATCGGATGGTGAACAATAATCGTATCCACACTAAGTTCCAAAGCTTCTTCCACGACTTCAGGTCTAACATCTAAGGTTGTCATTACTTTGCTAACATTGGCATCTTTATATCCAAAATGAAGTCCTACTTGATCCCATTCTTCAGCCAATTCGCTTGGATATAATTTATTCAAGTTATCCATTAATTCATTTAATCGTACCGACTGCCTATTCATTTTTCTAACACTTCCTTAATGCGTTGATATTTTTGTTCCAACTCTTCAAGTTTATCATTCTTGTCGTTTGTAGCAAGTTTAATGGAATTAATAATATACTCGGTACTTTCCAATTCACTTTTCCATTTAGAAAAGAATTCTTTGGACTGCTTTTGATAATTAATGGGTCCAAATAATAATTCCTCGTCATTTAATACTTGCTTTTCTTCATCAGATAAATGTCTAGCAACAATTATTTCATAATTATGTTTATGTTCTTGGATAATATCCTCATCGATAATATGATAATGATTCTCGATTAACCACGAACGGAGTTGCGGTTCAGCAACATTTGGTTGAAGAATTAATGTATGTCCTGATACAAGTTTATTCACACCTGCTTCAAGAATATTGCGAATCAAAATGCCCCCCATACCGCATATCGTCGCTAAGTTAATTAAATCATTTAAATTAACAACATCAAAGCCGTCTCCAAAACGGACATCAATGGAATCGTTCAATCCTTGTAGACGCACTTCTTTTTGAGCAGACTGATAGGGTCCTTGGACAACTTCTCCAGCGATGGCGTATTCAATCGCATCGTTTAATACTAGATTACACGGTAAATAAGCATGATCACTTCCAATATCTGCTAAACGTATTGGATTGTCTCCATGCTTTTCAACGAATTGAGCGACTCGATCGAGTCTTTTTGATAATGTATTTGAATTCATATTTTCCCTCTTAACTTCTTATAGATAATACTTTAATTTTATCACTAAATACCAATTTAATTAAGTAAATTATACTAGCCATATCTTTTATATTTATTGGTTCATGAATTTTTGATGTTGGTGGACCGAGGAGCCAGGTGACGCAGTCACCTTGGCTCTTTTTTTATTCCTATGTTTAAGTGTCTCTCTATGCAACGATAGTTTGTGTTGTGTTCTCATCT
>NZ_JBGQRB010000044.1:0-17668 GCF_045528645.1 Ruoffia sp. FAM 20857 | reverse complement strand
AATGAATAATCGTCCTAGGAAATGCTTAGATTACCAAACACCTTTGGAAGTATTTTTACACGAACTCTTATTAATTGAGTAAATAAAAAATTGTCGCAATAATTATTGCAATTCAACATTTAAATATCGTCGCTAAGCAAACCTTCTGCAATCGTATCCGTTGTCACAATAATATTTAATAATTCATTTTCAAGTGCAGCACGAATCGCTTCGACTTTTTGATCCCCATATACAACTGTCATAATCGCTGGTATCTTTCTCAATTCTTCAAGATTTAGACCAATAACATTTTTATTTATTTCACTATCTACTTCTTTTCCTTCTTGATTGAAAAATCGTGAATTAATTACGCCTACAGCATTATGCCCCTTTAATTCGGTCGCATCTTCTTCTCTTAAGAAGCCTATTTTTCGCATGTTACTTTCTTGATCCAAACTTGAAATCCCAATTAAAGCCAAATCGACTGTTTTTCCTTCTTCCAAGATACTCTGAATTGCATTGTTACTACTGAGCTCTTCTCGTATTAACTCATTTGATACTAATGCAGGAGAATAAAGATATTTCGCCTTACCTCTCATCTTCCTCGCTAAGTCGTAACTCAATTGATTGGATTGTATCTCAAAATAATCATCACTTAACCCACCGATCAAAGGCAGAACTGTGGCACCTTGATGATTCGTATAAGGAAAATGATCCACTAAACCTCTTAAGGAATTCCCCCAAGAAATACCGATTGTCTGGTATGAAGGAAGTATTTTCTTCAAGTATAAAGCAGCTTGTTGGCTTGCCATTTTTTTCACTTCAGCTTTATTAATATCTAGTGTATCAATGATAATGGCATTTTTTAGCTTGAATTTTTTCTCTATTTGCCTTTCTAACCTAGCCGTATAGACACTACTGCTATTAATCACAATTTCAACGATTCCATCTCTTTTTGCTTCAACAATCATTTTAGATATGAATGATCTCGATACGCCTTTTTTGCGGGCGATTTCTGATTGAGTCATTCCTTCTTCATAGTACATCGTCGCAATTTTTACAATTTCATTTTCACCAATTTTCTCCATATTTTCCCCTCACATAATAAAATCCATCAAAGTAGGTAGCTTTAATACTATCTACTTTGATGGATGAATATTAATTAGCTGATTTTCTAACTAATTTTATTAATTATTTAAACGCTTCAGTATACTTAGCTGCCACATTATCCGCAGTAAAGCCGAAGTATTCAATCACTTCTTCACCTTTACCTGATGCTCCAAAGCGGTCAATTCCTAATGTTACACCATCTAGACCTACATAACGTTCCCAACCGAATGTTGCTCCCATTTCGATTGACATACGGTTACGTACGGCATTAGGTAGGACACTTTCTTTATATTCAGCTGATTGCTCTTCGAACAAGTTTTGTGCCGGTAATGACACGACTGATACGTCAATACCTTGTTCTTTTAATTTTGCTTGTGCTTCTACAGCTAAGCTTACTTCAGAACCAGTAGCAATTAAGATACCTTCAGGAGTTTCACCTTCACTTGGCGAGATAACATATCCACCTTTACGAACGCCTTCTTCAGCTAATTCGTTAGATCCTTCTAGTACTGGTAAGTTTTGACGTGATAGAACTAACATTGTTGGACGGTCTTCTGATTCAATTGCTACTTTCCATGCAGCATATGTCTCATTCACATCGGCTGGTCGAATTAAGTTTAGGTTAGGCATTGCACGGAATGCTGCTAAGTGTTCGACTGGCTCATGAGTTGGGCCATCTTCCCCTACTGCTACAGAGTCGTGTGTCATGACATAAGTTACTGGTAAGTTAGATAGTGCTGATAGTCGTACTGCTGCCTTTAAGTAGTCTGTAAACACAAAGAATGTTCCAGCGTATACTTTAGTTCCGCCGTGTAAAGCAATCCCGTTCATCATGGCTGCCATCGCGAATTCACGCACACCGAACCAAATGTTTCTTCCTGCACGGTTTTCTGGCATGAAATCCGTGTCTGAATCGATCATTGTTTTGTTAGATCCTGATAAGTCAGCTGATCCACCCCATAGGAAAGGTACTTTTTCAGCAAGACCTTGAATTGCAGCACCACTTGAAGCACGACTGGCTTCGGCTTTAGCATCTGCACCTTTATATTCTAAGTTAGCTGCATAGTCTTCTGCAAGATGTCCGTTGAATCCTTGTTCAAAGGCTTTAGCTTTCTCTGGATTAGCTTCTTTATAGGCATTGAATACTTCTAACCATGCATTATAAGCTTCTTTACCACGATTTTTTACTTTTTCATCGAATAATTCTTGTGCTTCTGTTGGCACATCAAACGCTTCATGAGTCCATCCATAAACTTCACGTGTTGCTGTCCAGTTGTCAGCACCTAATGGGTTACCATGCGTATTTGCTGTTCCTTGTTGAGGAGAACCGTAACCAATCACTGTTTTAATCTCGATTAAAGTTGGTTTTCCTTTGTTTTCTTTTGCTTTTTGAATCGCGTTTGAGATATCGTCTAAGTTAGTTCCATCTTCAACACGTAAGTAGTTCCAGTTCGCTGATTCAAAACGTCCTTTAATATCTTCGTTGAAGGCTTTGTCTAAGTCACCATCTAATGAGATATCGTTTGAATCGTATAATACGATTAATTTATCTAATTGTTGACGACCTGCATATGAAATCGCTTCGTAACTAATTCCTTCCATTAAGTCCCCGTCACCAACTAATGTATAAGTGTAGTGATCAATAACTTGATGCTCATCTGTATTGTAGACAGCTGCGGTATGTTGCTCGGCCATTGCCATCCCTACAGCTTGTGCAATTCCTTGTCCTAAAGGACCGGTTGTTGCTTCAACGCCATCTGTATGACGGTATTCAGGATGCCCTGGTGTACGGCTTCCTAATTGACGGAAGTCTTTTAAGTCGTCAATCGTTACATCAAAACCACTCATATGTAATAAACTGTAAAGTAAAGCTGAACCATGACCTGCAGATAACACGAAACGGTCTCGGTTTGGCCAATCAGATAACTCTGGGTTCACATTTAAATGACCTGCCCATAAAGCATAGGCCATTGGAGCCGCACCCATTGGTAAACCAGGGTGACCAGAATTTGCCTTCTCAACTTGTTCCACACTTAAAGCACGTAATGTATTGACCGCTACTAAATCTTTTTCGTTAAACATTATATTCCTCCAAAGAATTATTTTTATTTTTCTATTAATGCGAATGTTTCTTCAAAACTTACATCTGTTACTTTATTATCTATAACCGCTGTGCAACGCTCCGTCTTTCCTTCTCTTAACAAAGCAACAGCGTGTTCTCCAAAATCTAAACCTAAAATCCGATCTTCGGCAGCTGGATTTCCACCTCGTTGGATATGACCAAGTAATAATGGATGAATTGGATATCTTGTCTCACGTTCGACAACTTCTTTAAACTCTTGAGCTGTCATGACACCTTCTGCAAGGATGAATAACTGATATCGCTTATTCATAGCTTGGGATTTTTCGATGGTTTCTTTTACTAGATTCACATCAAAATCTCCTGGTTCAGCAATTATACCATCTGCGTCTAGCGCACGGCCGGTCCATCTTGCAATATCTCCCGCTCTACGGCCCATCACCTCAATACAATAAAGATGTTTATGGCTTGACGCAGATTGCATGATAATATCAACCGTTTCAACAACATTTCGAATGGCAGTTTTAAAGCCTAAAGTTAATTCTGTAAGTGGAATATCATTATCAATCGTTCCAGGAATCCCAATGGTTTGTATACCTAGTTTCGATAAACTATAAGCACCATGATATGACCCATCTCCACCAATGACAACTAGTCCATCTACATTATCTTGCTTTAATTGCTTAGCAACTCCAGCTTGAACCTCGGCTTTTTTGAATTCTTCCGACCTTGACGTACCTAAGAAAGTTCCGCCCACATGATGATGTGGTTTTACAACTTCAGGTGTCAATTCAATATAATCATTCGCGATTAAACCAGTATATCCCTCTAGATAACCACGAACTTCGATGTTATGTTTGCGCGCTTCATCAACGATCCCGTTAATGGCCGCATTCATTCCTGGAGCATCGCCCCCGCTAGTTAGTACACCAATACGCTTCATCTGATTCTCCTAAATTCTTTAAACCATATAGTAAAACAAAACATAAGATTCTGACCAATCAAAGGTTTCATTAGAAACAATAATATCACAGATTCAACACTATTGTACAACGCTTTCACATAAAAGTAAAGCATTTGCTACCAGGTGTGTCGGATGCTAAAACTTAGACCATTCGCCTCTACCTAATACCAGTATTTAGGTCTATTCAGTATACAATTCCCTTCAAATAACATATAACTGAATATTGATATTCTTGGGTTATGCCCGAGTTAGGAGGTAGGCAATGTTAGTAGTTGAAGGTATGACAAGTTGGCAAAAACATCGTCGCATTATTTTCCCACAAGTATTACCGATTGCGTTACCCAGTTTAGGAAATGCGTTAATTGATTTGTTAAAAGATACGTCGTTACTGTTCTTAATCGGTTTAGTCGATATAATGGGACAAGCAGATATTATAATCGCGAACACCTACGGTGTTTATCAACTTGAAGTATATATTGCGATAGCGTTAATTTATTGGGCGCTGTCTTCACTTCTCGTATTCGGATTGAATTTCCTCGAGAAGGGTTATAGTCGCTACTATCAAAGATAAGGAGGTCGAGCACATTGGATTTTGATACACAAGTTATGATTGATACTATTTGGGTTGTCATGCGGGCTGTACCACGGACTTTTGGAATTGCTGCTGTGGTGTTAGTCTTTGGGATTTAATTAGGGGCTGTCTTCGCTCAATTAAAGATGAAGCCTGTACCGGTTATTACACCACTCGTTCGTCTATTTGTCTCTTATATGCGCGGGGTGCCGTTAATCGTTCATTTATTCGTGATGATGTACAGTTTACCTCAAGCGAGTAGTTCCTTACTGGCAATCTTTGGGGTCACAGTGCAACCACATGATTTTCCGAGTTTAATTATTGTTATTACGATCTTCTCATTACTTGAAGCTGCGATTGAATCGGAGAATATCCGAGGGGCAGTTCAGTCCATTGATCCCCGTCAAATTGAGGCTGGTCAATCGATCGGGATGACACGTCGTCAGGACTTACATCGCATTATTATTCCACAAGTATTAAGTGTGGCGATTCCTTTGTTTCTCAATGCCTTTTTGAAAAATATTAAAGGTCTGTCACTTGCCTTTACCGTTGGTATAGTAGATATTTTGGCTCAAGCCCGTTACGCTGCGGCATTAAGTTATCGTTATTTAGAATCTTATATTGCGGCAGCTTTAGTTTACTGGTTAATCTGTGGCGTTTTACAAATGATATTTAACCGTGTTGAATTGAAATTACAATTTGGTGAAACACGTAGACAAGGAGTGTAATAGTGAATAAATTTGACCGTATAAAGTTAGCGATTAGTGGTGAAAAGCAGGGTTCAATCCCCTTTTCCTTCTGGACACATATACCAGAGATTGATCGCTCACCCAAAGAAGTCGCCCAAGCGACGTATGATCTATTTAAACAGTAAGATTTAGATTTTATTAAAACGATGAATAATGGTATGTACGCCGTAGAAGATTATAATACGGAGATCGATTTTTCTGAAGTGGCTAAAGGTGGGGTGGCTAAAGTGATTAAAACACCGATTAATGCCTATGAAGACTGGTCAAACTTACCATTGTTAGAGTTTGAAACCGCGTCAGTCCTACAAAGATAACTTGACCACCTTGAACACTTACTGAATTTAGTGGACGGTGAAGCACCGGTGATTATGACGGTTTTTAGTCCCTTAACAACAGCAGCTAAATTAGCTAAAGGGCAACTGATTAACCACCTTAAACAGGATGAACATGGTTACATTCACCAAGCACTCGATAAAATTTCTGAATCAACAGCTCGTTGGCACATAAAGCCATTGAGTTAGGTGCAGCCGGTGTTTACTTCGCATCACAAATGAGTTCTTATGACAAAGCGAGTGAAGAAATATACGCTGAATATGGTGCGCCTTATGACTTACAAGTGTTGAAAGGAGCTCGTGATGGTTGGTTTAACGCAATTCATGCACATGGTGATGATATTATGTTCGACCTGGTTAAAGATTATCCCGTTCAAGTGTTTAACTGGCATGTGTGGGAAAGTTTACCGGAGTTAAAAGAAGGTATTGATTATACTAACAAATGTGTCATGGGCGGCATTGCACGTATGGATATTACACACAATAATCGCAACCCTCTTCGTCATCAAATTTACCGTTCAATTACAGAGTCTGGTGGAAAGCACTTAATTCTTACACCTGGGTGTGGGATTAGACATCCTTTTGAAGAAGATACAATTCGTTATTTACAGAAAGTAAAAATCGAAACTGAAGCGTTATTAAATAAGTAAGTCAATAATTAAGCCGTCCTTTCGAGGACGGTTTTTCTTGTTTAAGAGGTCACGAGATCTCAACAAAAAACCGAGGCTGTTTTTACACAGTCTCGGTTTAATCTTCTTTAAATTAGTATGCTCTGGCTAACCAAACAGTTTCTGTTGCTGGGTTACCTGTCACAATACATACGTCTTTCTTATCTACTGTACCATCAACTGGAATGTTACGTGTTGTGAAACCAGTGCGTTCTTTAATCTTCGCTTCTGATTCTTCCGTTCCGTCCCATCCTGCTAAGATCCAACCTGGGTTTTCGTTTGCAGCTTTTTTCGCTTCAATATGGTTTTCAAGTTCTTCTAATGTATTGATGTCCGTATAGATGTGTTGTGAATTGCGTTCGCGTGCTGATTCTAATAGGCGATTTTGCATTTCGTCTAAGGCATTTTCGATGTATTCAGCAAAGTTTGTGAATTCAACATCTATTTTTTCATCTAAGTCACGCGCTTTAACGATGACTTTATTGTTTTCTAAGTCACGTGGTCCAATTTCTACACGAAGTGGCGCACCGCGTAATTCCCATTCATTGAATTTGTAACCTGGACGGTTATCGCTTCCGTCGATAACTGTACGAATTTGCTTGCTTGCTAATTCTTCATTCAATTCATAGATTTTGTCCATGATCGCTGGGTTCTTTTGCCATGGTCCAACAGGAATGAATACGACTTGTTGCGGTGCAACTTTTGGTGGCATAATTAGTCCTTGGTCGTCACCGTGAGACATGATCATTGCTCCGATTAAACGTGTTGATACACCCCATGATGTCGTGAATGCGTGAACGTGTTCGTTGTCGCTGTTTAAGTATTTGATATCAAAAGCTTCAGCGAATTTCGTTCCCATGTAGTGACTTGTTCCTGCTTGAACAGCTTTTGTATCTTGCATCATTGCTTCAACAGAGTAAGTTCGTTCTGCACCAGCAAAGCGTTCTGAAGGTGTTTTTTCACCTTTAAATACTGGAATAGCTAATACGCCTTCAATCACTTCTGCATAAATATCTAACATACGTTGTGTACGTCTTTTAGCTTCTTCGGCATTCGCGTGAGCCGTATGCCCTTCTTGCCATAAGAATTCTGACGTACGAAGGAATGGCATTGTACGTTTTTCCCAGCGGAATACGTTTGCCCATTGGTTCATTTCCATTGGTAAATCACGGTATGAGTTAATCCATTTAGAATACGCATCACCAAACATCGTTTCTGATGTTGGACGTAGCGCTAAGCGCTCTTCTAATGGCTCACCCGCAGCTTCAGTAACCCACGGTAACTCTGGTGAGAATCCTTCAATATGATCTTTTTCCTTATTGAAGAAGCTCTCGGGAATTAACATTGGGAAGTATGCATTTCGGATACCTTCTTGTTTGAATCGGTAGTTTAAAGCTTCTTGGATATGCTCCCAAATTTCGAAACCGTTGGGTTTGAAAATCATACAACCACGTACGGGTGAATAGTCCATTAAGTCAGCTTTTTGAATTGTTTGGATATACCATTTTGAAAAATCTTCTTTTCTCGTTACCATAGTAACCTCCTGTTATAATTTTGTACAAAAAAACTGTTCCCGTCCAAATAAGGACGAAGAACAGTTGATCTCCGCGGTACCACCTCAGTTGTCGGCATGTTGCCAACCTACTTAGAGCCGATAAGGAGGCGAGCCCATAAACTGTTTAGTAGGTTCAACGAATGAGTGGGCACGTCACTTTCAGCCTAGGTGACTTTCTCTTATTACCGTCAATTCGTTTACTAATCTAACAATGCTTATATTATAGCTATTTGTTGTATAAAGTTCAATCTCTTTGGACAATTGTGTCTTGATTTTCATTCATTTCATATTGATCAAGCGCTCGCATACTAGAAAGTGGCCAATAAATATAATCTGCCTCTCCGATAATATCTTCGGCATCGATGAAGCCAAATGCCCGTCCGTCAAGTGAATTGCGACGGTTGTCTCCCATTACAAAGACTTGCCCTTCCGGTACGGTCGCTGATCCAGTAATTTCTTCTAATTGGAAATCACTCGTAAAGTTTCCTAAGACATCTGCGCGCATGTCGTCTAAATATGGTTCATTCATTTGCACACCGTTCAATATTAATTGGTCATCCTGATAAGCAACTGTATCCCCAGGTATACCAATCACGCGTTTAATATATAAACTTTGCGGTTCGTCTGAAGTAATCGGTCCCCCAGGTGCTGGGAATACGACCACATCAAAGCGCTCAATATCGTTTAATTTCATCATAAACATTTTCTCGCCGTCATGTAATGTGTATTCCATAGATCTTCCGTCCACGATGAACGGTTCCATAACATACGCATAAAATACTTTAATTCCTAGAAATATCACTGCAACCCAGATAAGCGTACTGATTATTTCTCTGATAATACCTTTAAAAGTCATCTTTTACCTCAATCTACTTAATCTTTACTATCCATTACAGTGTCGATAGCTAACACAACCGCAATCACCATAACTGGGTCAACTTCTTCAGCATCGATATTAAATTCAAATGTATCGCTCATAGCAAAGTATTTTTTCTTTATTTGAGCAATTAAATCTCCTTCTCGATCATAAATAATATAATCGTGCGCAAAGTAATCGCCTTTTATCGTCCAGCCAATTTGTTCAATATCAAATTTTGGTTTGAAGAACGTGATGCGTTTGCGAATACTTGCGACTTCTTGACCTCGGACAAAGACGTCCACTTGTGGCATGAGTGATAATACTTTCTGTTTAACTAAAGCGACCTCTTCATTGGTCTCCATGTTAATGATGTGCAGTTTTCTACCAAGTGAAAAAAATTCTCCATCCACTTTATAAACCGGCTTCTGATTGCTATCGACAATATTAAAATCCTGTTTAAATGATAACATTTTTTGTTTCATGTATAATTGCATTGATATCACCCCTTGAGCCTTATTATAATCTTATTATATTTAATGTTCAATTGTATTTAAGAAAATGTTTTTACTATAAAATGTATACTAATAAAAGCGGAGGGAATTATTTGTGAAACTAGCTCGTTATCAAGATGTATTAGACTTTTGGTTTGCCCCTGAAAATGCGGACTTGTTATTTGAGAAAAATGATGATTTCGATTCCGAAATTAGACAGCGTTTTGGAAAAACTTGGGAAGCCGCATGTGCTGGCTTATTATGGGAGTGGCGTGGGGATCCTTACGGCCGCCTCGCAGAAATCATTGTTCTCGACCAATTCTCGCGGAACTTATGCCGAGGCGACGAGAAGAGTTTCACCCAAGATACGATGGCACTCGTCTTAGCTCAGGAATTATATCAACTACCTGAGTTTGATGAAGAATTCTCTGTTCAGGAAAAATGCTTCGCAATGATGCCTTTTATGCATTCTGAATCTACTGAAATTCACGAGACAGCTTTACGCATCTTTACTGAAATTGGTGACGAGAATGCACTACACTGTGAAAACTTACATAAAGATATCATTGACCGTTTCGGTCGCTACCCTCATCGGAATGATGTTCTAGGCCGTGAGACAACTCCGCAAGAAGCAGCGTTTCTGACTGAGCCTAATAGCAGTTTCTAATATAAAAAGTCCGCAGCGAATGTGCTGCGGACTTTTTTCTGGTTTGAATTGGGTTTTGGGTGTATTCGCCAGCTCAGGGATTTGAGCTGGCGTAGTTGCACTTGATTCGCTAGCTCGGAGATTTGAACTGGCGAAGTTACGTTTGATTCGCTAGCTCACGATTCTGAGCTGGCGCAGTTGAACATGATTCGCTAGCTCACTGATCTGAGTTGGC
This sequence comes from Ruoffia sp. FAM 20857, assembly GCF_045528645.1. Taxonomy (NCBI): domain Bacteria; kingdom Bacillati; phylum Bacillota; class Bacilli; order Lactobacillales; family Aerococcaceae; genus Ruoffia; species Ruoffia sp. FAM 20857. The sequence goes on along the minus strand of NZ_JBGQRB010000044.1, from coordinate 7,429 downwards.
GAATCAACTCACTTCCCCTAACATTTCCCCTTTAAATCTCTATTTCATAGTAAGTTTTATTTGTTTTCCCCACTTTCTTAAAGTTTTTCCCAAGTATGTCTCGGATTAAGGATCTTGACGCTGCGCTTGCGCCCATAAACTGGTACACATTTTCTGTTGTGACTATTTCACTGTTGTCAAAGAATAAATAGCGCAATTGCCGTGCGGATCTGAGTATTGTTTCTGATTTTGCTTCTTTAAAATGACAGTGCCGGCATGTCACTTTTCTTAAAGTGATTTCTACATCAAATCGGTGACACGCTGGACAAGTAACGCCTTTATGGATAGTCGCAAAGTCTTCTATCGGCAAGCCTGTAGGCTGGAACGGATTTTCAATCGAATAGCGGTTCAAGACTTTTTGTATTCTATTCAAATATGCTGGTAACAGAGGTTTGGCCAGAAATTCGGTCTGCTTTTTCAAGAAGTTTCTAAATTGGTTGCGCTGTATAATTTCATAGTCAAATTCATAATCGAGTTTAACTCGGCAATGTTCATTGATGAAAATCATCGCACCGGTTACTTTAATATTTTCGGAGACTTCATTGGCAATTCGTGTTAGGCGCCGTACTTTGGTCGCCATGGCATTCATAAAATTATTTTCCATTAAATGCGCGTTAATGTAGCATTCGTGATTTCTATATTCAAATTCGCCATAAAAATTCTTCACTTCAATAACTAACCAGTGATTTTCTTTGATTAATAGAAAATCGGCTTGCATCGTGCTTTTGTAGTTAAACCAGTAGTCTGAAAGGACATGCCAACTATCGTCGGCGTATTTTTCTAACCATTGAGCAACTTCTGATTCCCCGATATAGCCTTGTTTTAAAGACCAAAATCGACGTTTCTGTTCTTCAGCTAAATATATTTGGCGTATAACCGACATTTCGAGTTGAATGAGTTCGATATTTTTCTGAATTTTATCACCCCTATATATATACGTAAAAAAGGGCGATTTTCATTTTTTATTTTAAAAATTAATCATCTAAATTTAAAGTGAGTGCGTTCATTGCGACAATAATTGTTGAAAGTGTCATTAAAATTGCACCGAGCGCGGGCGAAATAGTGATTCCGATAGATGCCAAAAGACCCGCAGCCAATGGGATTGCAATGAAATTGTAGCCTGCTCCCCAAAGTAAGTTTTGGTTCATCTTGCTGTTTGTCTTGAAAGACAGTTCGATAAAGGATTCAATGTCGCCGGGTTCAGATTGGGTTAAGACAACGTCTGCGGAATCAATTGCCACTTGCGTTCCGGCTCCAATGGCGACTCCGACATCAGCCAATGCGAGTGACGGCGCATCATTCACACCATCTCCAACCATAATAACCGTCTTACCTTCAGACTGTAGACTTTTAATTAAATCATATTTGTCTTGTGGTGACTGGTTTGCACGGTAATCAATACCTAAAGTTTCTGCGACACCTTTGGCGGCATTTTCATTATCACCTGTTGCCATAATTGGCGTAATGCCTTTGTCTTTGAGAATTGTCATCAGTTCTTTACTCGTTTCTTTAAGCTCGTCACCTAGAGACACTGCGCCCAATGCTTCGCCATCTTTAGTTAAAATACTAATCGTTGCACCAGGTAAAATTTCAATATCAATCGACTTTCCATACACTTTTTGACTCACTAATTTATACTCTGTATCTTGATAAGTTCCCACAACTCCTTCACCAGAAACGACTTCTGTTGATGTGAAGTCAACGGGGTTTACATTTTCCTCAGAGGCATGTTCGATAATTGATTGAGCGATGGGGTGACTTGACCCGCCTTCAATTCCAGCCATGATAGCTAATAGCTCGTCTTCGTTATAGTCACTTGATAATGAATCAATCGCTAATACTTTAAATTCACCAGTAGTCAGCGTTCCTGTTTTATCGAGGATCATCGTGTCTGATTTTGTTGTTAATTCATAAACTTCACGGTCTTTCACAAGTAGTCCGCGATTAGCACCTAAACTAGTACTTCGCGAAATCACAAGTGGAATCGCTAATCCTAAAGCATGCGGACAAGCAATAACAAGCGTGGTTACCGTATAAGAAATCGATGTTTGTAAATCAGCAATTACCCACCAAGCGACGAATGTCACTAATGCCACACCGAGCGCAATATAAAATAACCAACTCGCAACTTGATGTGCTCTGTTCTCTGCTCGAGACGGATTACCTTGAGCTTCTGTGACTAAACTTTGAACTTGAGAGAGGAATGATGAATTTCCAGTTTGACTGACTTTAATAAATAACGTCCCTTGTCCATTAGTTGATCCTCCGATAGCTGTGTCGCCTTCGGATTTCTCAATCGGTTTAGATTCACCCGTCAGTAGCGCTTCATTCACTCGAGACGTTCCGCGAATGATTTCTCCATCAGCTGGAATGTTTTCGCCTGCTTGAACTCGGACAGTGTCGCCAACTTTTAATTCTGTTACCGGACGCTGTTCAATCGAATCATCTTGTAAGACAACTTGTGCTTCTTTCGGAAGTAATTTTGCTAAAGAGGCTTGAGCATCTCCAGCATTACCTAAAGCAACCATCTCAATCCAATGTCCAAGCAACATAATAAGGATTAGCGATGCGAATTCGAAGTAAAAATCCATCAGGTACTCGCCCGTCACATAGCGCATAATTACCGCATAGACACTATATAAATACGACACACCAATCCCTAAAGACACAAGCGCCATCATCCCTGGTGATTTCTCTTTAAACTCACCAACCGCACCTTGAAAGAACGGCTTCCCTCCATAGAAAATAAGGAATGTAGACAGCACGGTAGCTAAAATATCCGAATATGGAAAAGTGTATTGAAATGGAAACGGTATGTCCAAGCCCATCAGTGGAGAAATCCACATAATGATTAACCCAATCGGTAAAGATCTTAAGAAAATTTGTTTAAAATTCCCATGGTGGTGATGATGTCCGTGGCCACCGTGATCCATGTGCTCATGATGGTCGTGATGGTCATGCCCCCCGTGGTCATGATGGTCGTGATGGTCGTGATGGTCGTGATGATGTTGTTTATCCTTACTCATTCAATTCCCCTCCTAAATTTACTTGACACTCACATTGGCCAGACACACAGTCGCATGCCACAACGTCCAATGCCGTTTTCTTTTTCTCTTTTAAAATGCTCATTAATTCTTCAATATCACTTTGACTTAAAGGCGCGTTGGTTAACATATCTCCGATTACTTCCCCGGCTTTCTTATTACAAATACGAGCTAACATATCTGAAATAGATTCATCTAAACTGGCTTCTTCTGTCAGTTTAGCTGAGTAAATGTATTTGCGTCCCTCTTGTTCGGTATCCAAAGCGCCTTTTTCTACTAAACGGCTGATTAAAGTTTTAATTGTACTAGCTTTCCAGTTCATTTTATCTTCTAAAACTTGGATAATTTCGCGACTTGTCGCCTTGCCTTGAGCCCAGATGACTCGCATAATTTCCCATTCTGCATCGGTAATTTTTAACGTTGGTATTGCTTCTGTCAATAAAATATCTCCTTTCAAACTAAGTTTATGATTACGACTACAATTGTAGTCATTGTTTAAAGTTTAGTTTACACATGTAACTCGTACAAGTCAACTTATATCCATTACATTTATATAAATTCCTCCGTTTATGATAAGATTAAAATATAACGGCGCTTTCATAAGGAGAGGTTGATAATGAAAAAAGCTTGGCTTGTCTCGTTCATCCGGTTGCCGCTTTTACTTTTGATCATGAGTCTAATGAGTTTGTTGTTAAACATTCCGTTCCCTTTTTCACCCGATATCGCAGTCATATATTTTATGATAGCCAATCTCCTTTCTCTCTATTTAATGACACGACTCCTACATTCAGAAGGTCGTTCGATTTGGGATGTGATTGATTTTCAAAGGGACCGTTTAGGTAAAGATCTCCTATGGGGGCTGCTTTGGATTTTCGTACTCTTTATCCCTTTTGCTGCTGCGGTAAATGGGGTCGCGTTTTTAATTTTTGGAACCGATTATCTTAACCAGTTCGAAGTCATCTTTACGGGTGATTTAGCTAACAATCCATTAACTACACCTGTTTGGCTAAGGTGGGTTGGCGCGATTGTCGCTTTATTCTTTCCATTTATTAATGCGCCGATTGAAGAAATCATGTACCGAGGTTATGCCCAGCCTAAGTTTGCTGAAGGTTTTGGTAAGCCGTGGGCAGGTATTGTCATTCCGTCGATTGGTTTCGGCTTGCAACATTGTATGTTAGCGGCGAGTTGGCAAGGGGCCTTAGTTTATATTGGCGCATTCTTCTTTTGGGGACTTGGTAGTGCTTTGATTTTCCACTGCCATCAAAGATTATTTCCCAACATTTTCGCGCATTTTGTTGTCAATTTAGCCTTTGCTGCGATGCCTCTTGTGCTTTTAATGTCGGATGTTTATTAAATGAAAAGAGAGCTCACGTCATTTTGTGAGCTCTCTTATTTTGTTATTCTTCTGCACCTATTTTATTGGTTAACATCTTCAACCAATGAACGATAAATGTAGCCACAGCCGCAAAGCCTAGAATAATTCCCCAAGTCATCAATGTCAGTGGTTCTGTCCCTAAGACATTATTCATAAATGGTAAGTAAACGGCAACCAATTGTAAAGCGACACCTAAAGCCATGGCACCCACTAAAAATTTATTATGGAATAGCGTGCGGTCCAAGCCAAAGGATTTGAATTTACGGACGTTAAAGATATGCATTAATTGAGCGATAGCCATATATGTAAAGGCAGCCGTTTGAGCATATTCTAAGGATACGTCTGTGAAATTATGGAATAGGAAAAATACTCCGAAAGCTCCTAGTCCAATAAATATCCCACTTATAATAATTCGACTTAAGAATTGACGGTTGACCAACCCTTTTTCAGGATCACGTGGCGGGTGATTCATCACATTGTCTTCGGCTTCTTCATAAGCTAAGGCAATGGCCGGTCCGATATCAATTAATAAGTTAAGGAATAAAATATGTAAGGGCTGAATCGGCATTGGTAATAGGAAGATAATTGTGAACAGAATTGATACAATTTCAACCATATTACATGCGAATAAAAATGAGACAAACTTTTTAATATTTTCGAAAATAATTCGACCTTCACGCACGGCATCGACAATGGTTGAGTAACGATCATCCGTTAAAATCATATCAGATGCTTCTTTTGCAACTTCCGTCCCGCGAATTCCCATCGCGACACCGATATCAGCACCGTTCAAGGCAGGCGCATCATTCACACCGTCTCCAGTCATCGCCACAACTTCACCTTCATCTTGTAAAGCTCTAACGATTTGTAATTTATTCTCAGGAGAGACGCGGGCAAAGACGGCCGTTTCTCTAATTCGGTTAATGAAGTCCGATGAATCGTGTACTTGATCAATTTCTTTACCAGTCATGGTGTTTTCCCAATTGTTAATCCCGATTTCTTTTGCAATCACTGACGCTGTTCGAGGGTGGTCACCGGTAATCATTTTCACAGTAATACCAGCCTCTTGCGTTTGTTTGATTGATTCGGCAACATCTTCTCTTGGTGGATCCATAATTCCGAACAAGCCATCAATCGTTAATATCTTACGATTATTATCAAACCAACCTTCGATGTCTTCTGTAATCTCATTGGCTTCATTCTCGTCTTCAACCGTATAGCTGGCTAGGCCGATGACACGGTTCCCTTCTTCAGTTAAAAGCTCGTTCCTCTCTGACCAAAATTCACTTTCTTCATCATCAATGTCTGTATATTCAGCTACTACATCTAAAGCACCCTTCATAATAAAACGGTAGATATTATCGGGCAGTTTATGGAAAGTAGCCATATATTTCTTCTCAGAATCAAAAGGAATTTCAGCTAGTTGCTCAAATTCAGTCTCTTTTAAAAATTCTGGTGACATAGCAATTTTGTGTCCTAAGACAGTTAAAGCCCCATCCGTTGGGTCTCCTTCAATAGTATACTCGCCGTCATTTTCCACTTCTTCATTTTCATCCGCCTCGTCTTGCTTAACTAATTTTGCATCACTGGATAAAAAACCATTAGTAATCAGCTTCAGTAAATCTTGATCGTTGTCATTTAAAGCGTCTGTGTCATGAATATTCTTAGCTTCTACGTCAACAACTTCACCGTTGTATTTCACAGTACCTTTAGGTTCATAACCGTTCCCAGTAACCTCATATTTTTCATCATTTTTAATAATTAGATGTTCAACCATCATTTGGTTTTCCGTCAGGGTCCGGTCTTGTCACTCGCAATAATCGACGTTGACCCTAGCGTTTCAACCGCGGATAGGTTTTTGACGAGCGCTTCATGTTCAGCCATCGTCGACATCCCGTTCGATAAGGTAATCGTTTCAACCGCTGGCATAGCTTCTGGAATCGCCGCTACTGCTAGAATAACTGCCACATGTAGCATTTCTGCCGTATCTTGACCGTTAAGAATACCAATTAATAAAACTAATCCTGCTGCAACAAAGGCAACAATAATTAAAGCTTTACCTAATTTGTCTATTTCTTTATCTAGTGGACTTTCTCGGTCTTGATCTTCATCTAACATCTCTGAAATCTGACCTACTTCAGTATTCATACCGATACCCGTCACAACGGCTTCGGCTTTACCGCGGGTTACTGCTGTACCGGAAAAGACCATATTTAATTGGTCACCGAGTGCTTCATCTTCTTCAAATGTTGCGTCAGCATCTTTATCGACCGCTTCAGACTCTCCGGTTAAGGCCGCTTCCATGACCGCAAAGTTATTGGCACTAATTAACCGCCCATCAGCCGCAATCGCATCCCCTTCCCCTAAGATTAGAATATCTCCGGGTACAAGTTCGGTCGAATCAATTTCAATCTCTTCGCCGTTACGGCGTACTTTTGCTTTTGTATCCACCATTGATTGGAGGGCTTCAACCGATTTTTGCGCTCCGACCTCAACAAAATACCCTGTAAAGACAGATATAAAAACAGCTAATAAAATTGCTAGCGCTTCAACCCAATCGCCCATTATGACTGAGATAACAGCCGCAACACCTAGTAAGTAAACGATAATATTATTCAGATTCTCTAGAAAAATCTCCCATTTAGACTTTGTTTCTGATTCTTCTAATTTATTCTCACCGTGTTCTTCCCGATTTTCTTCGACTTGAGACTCATTCAAACCCTCTTCAACAGAAGTGTCGAATTCCTCAAGCACTTCCTCTAGTTTCCTCTTATATATTTCACTCATAGTAAACTCCTCTTGTTTATAAGATTTTTAAAATAGCATCCTTACTTTTTCATATTCCGCCGATTGTAAAATTAAGCTAGACAACTAAAACAGCCATTTGTGGTACACTCAACTTGTAATTCCGACCAAAGAATACAAAGGAGTGACCACAAATGACCTACACCCATCTTACCACGGATGAACT